>CANRIB010000010.1 GCA_947630575.1 uncultured Bacilli bacterium | reverse complement strand
TAAGTATAACAAAAAAATAAGAATTCCGAAAGGAATTCTACTTAATGAAAAATTTATTTTTCATTTTTCTTGTATTTTATATTATAATATATCTATGATGGAGGAAGTTATGAAAAAAGTTGTTATAATTACTGGGGGAGGAAAGGGAATTGGTTATGGAGTAGCCGAAGCTTTTGCCGAAGCCGGTTATAATTTAGTTATTACAGGTCGTACAGAAAAAACATTGTTGGAGGCTAAAACAAAACTTGAAGAAAAATATCAAGTCGAAGTTTTAAGTATTGTTGCCGATGGTAAAAATACTTCTGATGTTCAAAATGTTATTGCTAATACTATTGCCAAATTTAAAAGAATTGATGTTTTAATTAATAATGCTCAAGCATCTAAATCTGGAAAAATGTTGGTAGAACATACTGATGAAGATTTTGCTTTAGCTATTGATACAGGTTTATATGGCACTTTTCATTATATGCGTGAATGTTATCCTTATTTAAAAGAAACTGAAGGTTCTGTAATTAATTTTGCGAGTGGTGCCGGACTTTTTGGTCGTATTGCTGAATCTAGTTATGCTGCCGCGAAAGAAGGCATTAGAGGTTTAAGCAGAGTAGCCGCGACTGAATGGGGACCCGATAATATCAATGTTAATTGTATTTGTCCTTTAGTTATGACCGAAAAATTAAGTCAATGGAAAGAAGAATATCCTGAAGCCTACAATAAAACCATTAAAGATATTCCTATGGGAAGATTTGGTGATGCTAAAAAAGACATTGGAGGCGTTTGCTTATTTTTAGCTAGTAGTGCTGCTTCATATATCAGTGGCGAAACTATAACTTTACAAGGCGCATCTGGATTAAGACCATAATCATTTCTATTTGACATACGTATATTTGTATGATAAAATCATAAAAGAAACAAGTGGTGATGAAAATGCATATTATTGTCATTGGTGGAGGAGCATCCGGCATGGTATCTGCGATTAAAGCCGCCATGAATGGTGCTAAAGTAACATTATTAGAAAGAAATAACAAATTAGGTAAAAAATTATTATTAACTGGCAATGGTCGTTGTAATTTTTGGAATGAATATCAAGATATAACTAAATATCATTCTGAAAATATTGAACTATTTCAAGAACTTTGGCAAACAAAAAAAGATGTTATTCTCCCATTTTTTCATAATTTAGGTCTTATTGAAAAAGTTACTAATGGTTATTATTATCCTTTTTCTAATCAAGCATCAACTGTTTTAAATGCTTTAGAAACTAAATTAAAAACTCTTAAAGTAACCATTAAATTAAATGAATATGTTACTAAGATAACTAAAGATAAAAAATTTCATGTATATACAACCAACAATATCTATGAAAGTGATAAAGTTATTATTGCCGGCGGAAGTAAAGCTTCTCCCAAAACTGGTTCTGATGGTAACATTTATAATCTAGTAAAATCTCTAGGCCATAATCTAACCCCAATTTTACCCTCATTAGTACAATTAACCGGTTCTGATAATTATTATAAATTATGGGATGGTGTCCGCAGTAACGCGACTTTAACTTTAAAAGAAAATAACCAAATAATTCGTACTGAAACTGGTGAAGCTCAATTTACTAATTATGGTTTAAGTGGTATTTGTATATTTAATTTAAGTAGTTATATATCTAAAGGCTTATTAAATAACCAAACAGAAATTATCTATCTTAATTTAGTTCCATGGTATAAAGGAAGTAAAGAAGAATTTTTAGTTTGGCTAAATAATCAAAGTATAAAACTTAATAACTATACTTTAAAAGATATTTTATTAGGCTTTTTAAATCCTAAATTAGTTAATGTAATATTTAAAATAGCCAAAATAAAAGATGATATTTTATGGGAAAATGCTCCCCAAACTAAAATTGTTGATCTTTTAACAAACTTTCCTTTTAAAGTTCAAGACACCTTAGATTTTAATCATGCTCAAGTTTGTCAGGGTGGCATCCCTTTAACAGAAGTTAATATGCAAACTATGGAAAGTAAAATAATTAAAGATTTATATTTAGTAGGAGAATTACTTGATATTACTGGTGAGTGTGGTGGCTATAATTTAGGTATTGCCTGGATAACAGGTTTAACTGCCGGAGAGGAAGCAAGTAAAAATGCTTAGATTAAGACAAATTAAAATTGAAGTAACTAAAGATAGCCCAGAAACTCTTATTAAAAAAGTTGCTAAAATACTTCATCTTAATATATCTTCTATTAAAAGTTTTAAAATAAATAAAAAATCAATTGATGCTCGTGATAAAAATAATATTTTATTTGTTTATGAAGTTGATGTTGAAGTCCCCAATGAAAATGAATTATTAGCTAAAAATCATAATTTAAATATTATTAAAACTCCTGATGAAAGTTATCATTTTCCCAAAATGGGAAGTGCCAAACTAACTTCCCGAATAATTATTATTGGCAGTGGTCCTGCAGGTTTATTTGCCGGCTATATGCTGGCCCAAAAAGGGTATAAACCTCTTATTATAGAACGAGGAAGTCCCATAGAAAAAAGAATTAAAGATGTAGAAACATTTTGGGAAAAAGGTAAATTAAATCCCGAAAGTAATGTAGTTTATGGTGAAGGTGGTGCTGGTACTTTTTCCGATGGCAAACTAAATACTTTAATAAAAGATAAAAGATTCTTAGGTAAAAAAGTTTTAGAAATCTTTGTTGCTCATGGTGCTCCTGCTGATATTCTTTATAGTTCACACCCCCACATAGGAACTGATTTACTGCGAGATGTTATTATAAATATTCGTAAAGAAATAATTAACTTAGGCGGAGAATTTTTATATCATACCAAACTAACCAATTTATTTATTAATAATCATAAATTAGAAGCTATTGAAATAAACAATAAAGAACAAATTAAATGTTCTAATTTAATTTTAGCCATAGGTCATAGTGCCAAAGATACCTTTGAAATGTTAAAGGCTAATAATTTAAATATGGAAGCAAAACCATTTGCGGTCGGTATACGCATAATGCATGATGAGGCTATGATTAATGAAAGTACTTATGGTAAATATGCTAAACTTTTACCTCCGGCTAGCTATAAATTAACTTATACAACTAAAGATAAAAGGGGAGTTTATACTTTTTGTATGTGTCCTGGAGGCTATGTTGTAAATTCATCAAGTGAAGAAAAGCATCTGGTTATCAATGGTATGAGCAATCATGCCCGCAACAGTGGAACATCAAATAGTGCTGTAATAGTAACTGTTACCCCAAACGATTTTGGGAACAAACCTTTATCAGGACTATCTTTCCAACGAGAACTAGAAAAAAAGGCTTATGAAGTAGGAAAGGGACGTATTCCTCTTCAGTTATATCAAGATTTTCAAAATAATCAATCCAGTAAATCCTTATCTAGTGCTTCTTATATGTTAAAAGGAAATTATACCCTAAGCAATCTAAATACTATTCTTCCAAGTTATATTAGTGATGCGATTAAAGAAGCCATGCCTAATTTTGGTCAAAAAATAAAAGGTTTTGATAATGATAATGCTGTACTTGCGGCGATAGAAAGCCGAACCTCATCTCCAGTTCGAATTATTCGGGATGAACATATGGAATCTAATATTAAAGGAGTTTATCCCATCGGTGAAGGTGCCGGTTATGCTGGAGGAATCACAACTTCGGCAATTGATGGTCTAAAAGTTGCCGAAGAATTAATTCAAAAATATAGTAATGAACAAGAATTTTAAAGTATAAATTAATCTCATAATTTTGAGATTTTTTCTTTAAATGATTTACACATGATATGTAAATATAAATATAAAGTGATTGACAAGTGAAGTAAATATATAGTAAAATTAACTCAAGAAAGAAAAAGGTGGTTTTAAATGAAAACATATCAAAAAATATTATCTTCATTAATGATTGGTGCATTAGCTTTTAGCTTAAATTATAAAGAAGCCAAAGCAAATTCTTGTAGTGCTTCCGATGTTGCATCAACTGAAAGTAATTGTTATCAAGATTTAAAAACTGCAATTAATAACCTTAATACCAAGGGAGGAACTCTTGATTTATTAAAAACTACCACCATTAATGAATTTTTAGATATTAATACTGATAAGAATATAACTATAAACTTAAACAATTATAATATTGAAGGAACTGGTAATGCTACAATTCTCTTAACTAAAGGTGATTTAAAAATAACTGGGTATGGTAAAATCATAAATAGAAAATTAACATCTATTAATGGCACCTTATGTATTTATGGCTCAAGTACTGATGTTGAAAAAAATTCTACTTTAACTATTGATACAAATGTTACAATTGAAGGAATTAATCCTATTAATATAATTCTTAATGCTGCCAATGAATCTGTAAATTTTGGCACCACTGTTGATATATATGGAACTATTTTAAATAATGCTAAAACAGCTTCTACTGTTTCTGCTGCCTTAAGTACTCATGGTAATATTAAAAACGCAGCTCATGCTCCAATAATTAATATTCATGATGGTGCTAAATTAATTTCTAATGTTGAAGATGGCACGGGCATTTATCAAGCCGGAAATTCCAATATAACCATTAATAAGGCTACTATTGAAGGCCAAACTGGCATAATAACTAAATCTGGAACTTTAAATCTAAAAGGAACTACAGTAACTGCCACTGGTCCTAAAAATGAACCAAAACCTTTAAATAATGGTTTTGAAGGAACTGGAGCCGCTATCCAAGTTGAATCTAATAAAGGCTATTATGGTAAAGTTAATATTTCTATTGATGGAGGAACATATACTAGTTCTAATAATGCTACTATCCTAGAGTATGTTGATAGTACTGATGATACTCCTCAAACAACTGTAGAAAAAATGGAAATAAAAGATGGTGAATTTAATTCTCCTACTGGAATTAATAACATAAATGTATCAGAACAATTTAAAGCAACTAGTTTTGGTTCTAAATTTATTACAGGGGGAACCTTTAGTTCTAAAGTTGACTCATTTATTGATAGTGCCTCTTTAGGCCAATCAGTAAGTGGTCAAGTAGGAAAATTACATAATATCACTGTTGAACAACCTGAAAATGGTAAAATTACTGTTAATGAAAACGCTGTAGAGGGCGAAGAAGTAACTATTACTGCTACTCCAGATGAAGGCTATAAACTAGAATCTATAACCGTAACTAAAACTGGCGCATCTCCTATAGCAATGGCTATAAGTAATATTAATACTATCGCAGACGACAATACTATTGAAGTAAAAGATGGTAAATTCACTATGCCAAACGATGACGTTAAAATAACCGCAACTTTCGTAAAAGAAGAAGCTGAAAAAGTTAAAGTAACAGTTTTAATTAAAGACGAAGAAAAAGAATATGAAGTTGAAAAGGGAAGCACTTTACAAAATTTATTAGATAATCTAAAAAAAGAAGGCCTTAATATTAAAGGTTTTACTAATAAAGATAACCAAGAATTAGATTTAACTAATACTATAAATGACAATATGTATCTAATCGCGATTATTGAAGATGAAAAAACTGATGATAATCCAAAAACTTTAGATAATATTATTCCATTTATCAGTCTTGGTATTGTGGGTACTATTGTCTGTGGAATTGCCAGTAAAAAATACTTACATTAAAAATATAAATAAAAAATAAAATAGGAAAAGTGTAAGGCTTTTCCTTTTTATATAATATTAGGAGCTATATTATGAAATATAAGAAAGTTAGTGAAAAAGATTTATCCAAATTAAATAAAAAAAAGAAACCTATTCCTAATTACATCTGGTTTATCTGTATTTTTATAGGTATAAGTATTATTATGTTTGCCGAAATTAATGTTGCAAAATGGCTTAAAAGCACTAAACAAATAGAAAAGCAAATAGAAGAAATATACAAAATAATTGATATTGAAGAAATATCTGCTAATAAAGAAGAAAAAATTATAAATCCTCCCAAAGAAGATGAATTACCACCTGAAGATCCATATTGGGATTACATTAAACTACCTTTAATTGCTGTCAATTTTGATGAACTTAAAAAGAAAAACAGTGATACAGTCGCCTTTATTAAAGTAAATGGCACTAATATCAATTATCCTGTCGTTCAAGCTAAAGATAATTCTTATTATTTAACTCATACTTATGATAAAAGTTACAATCCTGCTGGTTGGGTTTTTCTTGATTATCGCAATGATTTAAATAACTTAGATGATAATAGTATCATTTATGCTCACGGAATGTATAATAAAACCATGTTTGGTTCTTTAAAAAACATCTTAAACAGTAATTGGTATAATAACACTGATAATTATGTTATTAATATATCTACTCCCAGTACTAGCACTTTATGGCAAGTTTTCTCTGTTTATGACATACCTAATGAAACTTATTATTTAACATCTAATTTTGGTACTGCAAGCTCCCATCAAAAATTTTTAGATACCATTACTAGTCGCAGTGTCTTTAACTTTAATACTACTGTTAATATAAATGATAAAGTATTAACTTTATCTACTTGTAAAAATGATTTTGAAAAAGTTGTCTTACACGCAAAATTAATTAAAGAACAAATAAAAGAAACTTAAAAATAAATATTAAACAAGTGCACTTTTCTTGATAATTCAAAAATAATATGTAACTTAAATTGATAAATTATTTTAAAGATATTTAAAGAATTCCCACCTAAAAAGAAATAGTTTCTATTAAAATATCCTTATCAAACCAAAATAAAAAAGACTCTAAAGAAACATTTAATTTCTAATAGTCTTTTTTTATTTAACTAATTTTTTTTCAATTAAAGACACTATTTCATAAAGCAATATTGAAATAATTATTAATATTACAATTCCACTCATAACCATATTAAGATTAAATACTTGAGTACCATAAATAATTAAATAACCTATACCAGCTTGACTAACTAAAAATTCACCCATAATTACACCTATTAATGTTTGTGCTATATTTAATTTCAGACACGCGATAATACTTTTTGAAGAAGCCGGAATAATTAGTTTTGTTAAAGTATCCCATTTACTCGCTCTAAATGTTTTAAATAACATAATTAAATCACTATCAATATTATTAAAACCATTATAAATGGACATAATTCCGACAATTAAATTAATAAGTAAAGCCATTACAATTATCGATTTAGTATTAGCTCCTGCTATAATTATAATAAGTGGTCCTAAAGCTACTTTAGGAAGACTATTAAGCATTGTAAGATAGGGGTCTATTATTTTATTAAAAGTTTTAAATTCATATAATAGGATAGCTACTCCAAAACTTAAAATCATTCCCAAAGTAAAAGCAATAAATATTTCATATAAAGTTGTTAAAATATGTTTTATTAAGTGATAATTAAAATATAGATTTTTAATAGTAATAATAATTCTAGAAGGGGAAGAAAAAAGAAAAGGATTAATTATTTTCTTATTACTTAAAACTTCCCAAAGAATAATAAATACTCCTAAAATTAATATTTGCATAGTTAAAATAAAAAACTTTTTTCTTTTTTCTTTTTTTAGATATTCTAAATATTCTTTACTCTTCATAAGTAAGATCCTTCCAAAGTAAATCATAATAATATGAGAAGTTTTTATCTTTTCTATTTTCAATTGGTGTTAAATTCTTATCTCTTTTAATTTCATAAATATTCTTTATCGTACAAGGTCTTTTAGTTAAAGTTATAACTCTATCACTTAAACTTATTGCTTGTGCTAAATCATGTGTTACCATAATCGCTGTTTTCTTCTCTTGTTTAATTATTTTATAGACATCATCACTTACTTTTAATCCTGATTGATAATCAAGTTTACTAAATGGTTCATCTAATACTAAAACATCTGGTTTTAAAGCAAGTGTTCTAATGAGTGCTACTCTCTGCCTCATCCCTCCTGATAATTCTTTAGGGTAACAATTTTTAAATTCGGCTAAGCCATAAGACTCTAATAATTTACTAACATAATCTAAATTTTCTTTCGTGTTAATTTTTTTAATTTCTAGTCCCAAAATTACATTTTCCCAAATAGTTTTCCAATCGAGCATTGAATCACTTTGCAGCATATATCCAAACTTTAAATTATCTTTATAATAAGTAATATTACCATTTGTAAGTTTATCCATATTTGTTAAAATATTAAGCAAAGTCGATTTACCACACCCTGAAGGACCCACGATTGCCATAAATTCTCCATCATATAAATCAAAAGATAAATCTTTAATTGCTAGTATTTCATCAGTTTTAGTATAATATTTTTTTTGCAAGTTATTAATTGAGAGTAACTTATTCATTTAAATTATTTATTAAATCTTTATAAGGAACTTTTTCTTTAATTAAATTATTTTTAAGTAATAAATCCTGTAAATTATTAAAACTTTTTTCAGTTATAAAAGGGGAGTCTAACCATGAATCATATTTTTTATAATTATCTATAATTGCCTCAATATTTTTTAATGAAGTATCTGGAAACTGTGGTAATATTACTTTCGCTACTTTACTACTATCATTTTCTTTAACATATTTTAAACCTTTATTTATTGCTTTAGTAAATCTTTCTAATAAATCTTTATTATCATTTAAATAACTCTTTCTCGCATAAAAAGCTGTGTAAGGAACTTCTCCTGATAACTTTCCAATTGATTCGACAATACAACCAACACCAGTTTCCACTACACTTGTTGCCGTAGGTTCAAATAAATTAACATACTCGCCAACTCCTCCAATAAATGTTCCCGATAAAGCTGCAAAATCAACGGCATAATTAATATTTATTTTACTTGTATCAATATTACTATTATCCATCGCATTTAAAAAATTAAGTGCTGGCATTCCTCCTTCTCTTCCTACTAATATTTCTTTTCCATATAAATCTTCTAATTTAAATTCTTTATCACAATCTCTACTTAAAATAAATTGTCCATCTCTTTTTGTAAGTCCTGCAAAAGTAACTAAATAATCATCTTCTCCTCCTGCATAAACATAAACTGCTGATTCTGTTCCTGCAAAACCAATATCTACTGTATTTGATAAAACAGCCGCGCTTACTTTATCTGCTCCCGGAGTTAAAATAACATCTAAATCTATTCCTTCATCCTCAAAATAACCATTTTCTATTGCTACATATAAAGGGGCATAAAAAACACTATGGGTTACTTCTGCTAGTTTAATAGTTGTTAATTCTTTTTCTTCTTTTTTCTCATCTTTATCCTTTACAAAATAAATAGCTAATCCCACCCCAATAATAACTAAACATATTAAAAACGTCACAAATTTTTTCAAAATATTTCCTCCTTAAAATATTACACTTTATTATATTCTAAATAATTTTAGGTGTTATTCTTTACAATTAGTAGGCATATTTCTTTTCTATTATATTAATTATTCTTTAATAATCTTTTTTTGATATTTACATTTTAATTTACCTTTGCTATAATAATTTATAGAATAAAGGAGTGTTGGTTATGAAATCATCAACATTAGAAGTTACAAAACTTCTTGATAAACTATACAATCTTCGAGGCAAAGATAGTGTTATATTTAAAGAAATGGATAGTGCCGAAGCAGAAGCCGAAGCTACAAGGGATAGAACTACTGCCGAAAAAAGTGCTTTACAAGAAAAAATTGCCGAATTAGAGCAAGACAGTAAAGAATTAGATGAACAAGGTAAAAAACTTTCTAAGGTTTTAAGTGGTATAGATAAAAATGAATTTGCAACTGTTATAGAAAGACTTAATATTAGTTTTGATCCTGAAGCTTTAGCCGAAGAATTAGATAAAGCTCTTCCAACTACCATTGAAAGCCTTAACAATGAAAAAAAGGAAAGTGAAGAAAAATTAGTTAAAGTTGAAGAAGAAATGAGCAGTGCTATTACCGCGATAGAAGAAATTAGTATTAGAAGAGATGCTGCTATATCTAATCAAGAAAAACTAAACGAATATTTTGAATTAGCTCTTGCCGGTAATATTAATATCACGAGAGATTCTATTACCGCTTTACTAGAACAATTTGATTTTACAGAAGAAGAAACAAGAGAAGCTGCAAAAATATTAATGTTCCCAGAAGATGCTTTATTTGAATATGATGAACGCTTAAAAAATGCTGATAAACGTTCAATAAGTGATGTTTTAAAAGAAGCTAAAAGCCAAGAAGAAATAAAAGAATCAAATGTGGTTGAAACACCAGTTGAACCTATAATTGAAAAAGAAGAACAACCAGAAGCTACATCTCTAAAAGAGGAAGAACCTCCAAAAGAAGAAGCCAAAAAAGAGTTTGATAAAGAAGATTTAATGGATTTATTTAATGAAATAGGTCTAGATTATTTAGATTATACGGCTAGTGATTTAGAAGAAGTACTTCAAAACTTCAATGAAAAAGTAATTCGTCGTAATGTTGCTATTTTTAAAAATAATGATTTAAGTTTAGATGTTTTTGTTGATAATATTAACTTATTATATGATAGAGAATTAGAAGCCAAAGTTGATAGACTACTTCGAATAGGTAAAAGTGCTTTAGATATATATTTAAATCCTACCGTCTTAACTAAATATGATTATCGTAACTTAGATAAAGCAATTATATTATTACAAAATAGTGGTCTAGACCCAAAGAAAGTACCTTTAATGGCGTATTAAGGAGGGGAAAATAATGAATAACAAATTTAAATGTACTGATGGAACTATTATTACTCTAGCACTAGATGTTGATCTTAATAAATTTTTAGCTAATAAAAATATGACTCCTAATGCTGGCAAAGTTATGGATTTATTCTTAAATAGAGGTTATGAGATGAGTGCTATTCCTGGTAGTTTTATCAAAATGCTCAGTGCTAGTGAAAAAGAATTAAGCGAATTACCAAATATTCTTGATGAAATAGATAAATTAAATTTAAAAGAAATCTTTAATGCTAATCTAGAAGTTCGTTCTTTTACTCCTAGTTTCCTAAATCGCGTTAAAGAAGCCATGGAAAAAGGAATTCCTTTTGTTAATCCTGATAATACTTTTATTAAAGAAATAAAAACAGCCGAAGATTTTAAAAGTTTTACAGTTGAAGCCAAAGAAGCTCCCAATAATAGCGTAGTTGATAATCCCTCCATTGTTGAGCCCCATGAAGTAAAACAATTAGATGTTGAAGATTTAAATGTTAAAAGTAATATCATTAGTCGCCTTGGTGAAATAAATAGCTTAAATTCAGATTCTACTTTAACCTTTATTATATCAAGTATTATAGCTAATCTTGACAGTGTGTTAAGTAATGATAATAAAGCTTATCGCATTTTAGGTGAAAGACATATAGTTGAAAGTGCCCTACAAGGTGTTGCTTTAACTCCTGAAATGCAAAATATGATAAATAATACAATACTTGCAGCTTTTCCGGAAAATAACATGAATATGGAAAGAGGTATATAGTATGAAATTTTTAGAAAAATATGGTTTTGAAAAAAAAGATATAGAAGCTTTAAAAGAAAATAGTACTAGTACTTTAATTAAAGAATTAGAAGCTCATAAAAAATTAGTTAGTAAAAATTTAGAATATTTAAATAGTATTGGTGTTACTAATCTTTCTGAAATATTTATCAATTATCATGATATGTTTTTGATGGATAATAGTAATTTTGAAGCAATATTTAACCAATATGAACCTGAATCTTTAGTAGAAAAATTAGCTAAAGATGTTCGTATTATGGAATATCTATAATTTTATAAGACTTGAAATATAAATTATAATTTGATAAAATAAAATAGAAGTTTAAAATAGGAGGAGAGTTTATGGCTCTATTTAAAAATATATTTAAGGACCCCGATGATGAAGAGCTTACAGGGTCAGAGGACGAGTTTTATAATATAAATGAAAGTGATGCTCTTGCAGAGGCGGATAAATCTGGAAATAAAATGATTTTATTAGAGCCACGAGCATATTCTGAATCGCAACAAATCGCTGATCATTTAAAAAACCGCAATAGTGTGGTTGTAAATTTAAAAAGAGTAACATCAGATCAAGCAAAAAGAATAATTGATTTCTTAAGTGGCTGTATTTATGCCATTGGAGGAACAATGCAAAAAATAGGAGTTGGTATTTACTTATGTACTCCTAAAAATGTTAATGTTCAAGGCAAAATTTCTGATGAAGCCGAAAAAAATAAAACCGAAGTCGAAGAAGAATGGTAAAAAAATAAAAAGTGCTTAGTTTTGAGGTGATATTCCTTTGAGAAAATTTAATAATAGCTTTAATGGTTATAATAAATTAGAAGTTAATAGTTTTGTAAATGAAGTAACCAAAGAGTATGAAAGTATGCTTGCTAAATTAAAAAAACAAGATGAAGAAATAAATAATCTAAAACAAGATTTAGAAAAATATAAAAACATGGAAAATACTCTAAATAGGGCCATCATGGTCGCGGAAGATGCCTCAAATCAAATTAAAAAAGTGGCAAGAGATGAAGCCAAAGGTGTTATTGATGATGCTAGACGTAATGCTTCTAGAATAGTTAATGATGCTTTATTAAAAGCAAATAAAGTCGAACAAGATGCAGAACTCTTAAAAAGAAGGGTAGTTATCTTTAAAAGAAGACTTCGAAGTGTTGTTGATGAACAAATAGAGTTCATTGATAGTATAAATGAAGATTATTAAAGACATTGGATATATTAAAATTCAATGTCTTTTTACTTACCAAAACCTAAATTAAACTTTATTTTTTTAATACTTTATACTATAATAATAATAGGTGATAAAAGTGCTTAATAAAGAATTAAAAACCGACATTATTAAAATAATTATATTTACTATTAGTCTAATATTTATGTTTATATATATTAAACCTTTATGGTTATTTTTAAAAAGTATTATTACTTTAGTTCTTCCCTTTATAATTGGTTTAGTAATTGCCTTTGTATTAAATGTCTTAGTAAATAAAATTGAATATAAACTTTTTAATAAATGTTCTATTAGTCCCAAAGCTAAACATAATTTAAGTATTGTTATAGCCCTTGCTTTAGTTTTAAGCTTTTTAACTTTTATGTTTATTTTAATTGTTCCCGAAATAAAAAATACTACTAATATCTTTATAGATAATATTCCTAAATATCAAGAAAATGTTACGGAAATATTAGATAAAGTAGGTATAAATGAAGGTATAAGGGAAAGCATCATTTCTAAAACCAAAGAATTTACTGATAAAATAACTACTTATATCAATACCCATAGTGATAAATTACTAGAAAATGTTTTAGGAATTGCAACCAGTGTTGTTATGAGTGTTGTAAATCTCATTATTGCCATCATTTTTGCTATATATTTATTAGTGGAAAAAAATAATTTAATAAGACAAACTAATAAAGTTCTAAATGCTTATTTACCTGAAAAGAAAGTTCTGGAAATTAAAAAAATAGCTAGCTTATCAAATCGCACTTTTGCTAACTTTATCAGTGGTCAAGTCTTAGAAGCTGCTATATTTGGGGTTATGTGTTTAATTGGTATGTTATTACTTCGCCTTCCTTATGCTGGTACAATCTCCATTTTAATTGGTTTTACCGCTTTAATACCTATCTTTGGCGCATTTATTGGAACTGCTGTTGGAGCCTTTTTAATCTTTATGATTAGTCCTTTAAAATCTTTAATATTTATAATATATATCTTAATCTTACAACAAATAGAAGGAAATATTATCTATCCAAAAGTTATGGGTAAGTCTGTAAACTTACCTGCCATATGGGTTTTAGTAGCAGTTACAATTGGTGCCAGTATTTCTGGTATTATTGGTATGCTTATTGCCGTACCTATATCCTCCGTTTTATATTCAATCTTAGCAACTAATGTCAACACCAGATTAGAAATTAAAAATAGTAGACAAAAGCCCAAAAAAGTAGTAAAATAATCTACGTTTGAGGTGAAAATTAATGAAAGGTATTTATACCTATGAAGAAAGAATAAAAAATCCCCATCTAGATTTAATTAACTGGGAAGAGATAGCAAACTATCCAGAATATCGTTTAATTATTTGGAATAGATATATGACAGACCCATATTTTAAACAAGAAATAGAAATGCGTCGTTCCAATAATGTTTATTTCAACTATCAATTTAAAAAACACTTCAAATCTTATTTAATTGAACTAGAAGGTCAAAGTAGAATACTAAAAAAATAACAAACAAAAAGGCAATCAAAACGTCTTTTTTAATTTAATCAATTTTACCCAACAAATAATCAGCCGAAAGATTATAATCTTTACATATAGTATATAAAAAAGGAGTAGCAATAATATTTGTTCCACGTTCATATTCTGCAATGGTAGATTGAGTTGTATTTAAAATTTCTGCTAATTTTACTTGAGTATATTTTTTATTCTTTCTAAATTCTTTAAGTCTTAAACCTGATAACTTTTTATCTATATCTTTCCGTGAATCTTTATATGAAATATTTTCTGTAAATCCCAAAATATAATCTAATGATACATTAAAATAATTACAAATTGTATTTAAATGTTTAATTGGTATAACTGTATATTCAGTTTCATATTGAGCATATAAACCTCTTTGAATACCAAGAATTTCTGCAATCTCTCTTTGAGTAGGTCCTATTCTTTCCCTAATAGCCTTTAATTTTTCCTTATACATTAAAATCACCATAACCATTTTCTCATGAATATTTCAAGTTTATAAAATGTGCATTAAATAATGATATTTTTATTGACTTTTGATATTTGAGATATTATAATTTTATTATAAAGAGTGGTTTTCTAATATATTAGAAATTGTAATGTAAAGGAAAGTGGAAGAAAATGAAAAAGAATAAAAGAGTAATAATATTGTTAAGTGTATTAATATTAGGAATAGGTGTGTCTTTAGCATATTTTGTAGGTAAAACAATATTTAAGGGAACAGGAGCAACAACAGAGGGAAGCACTGCAACTGTAAATGGTTCAACATTAGATATAAGTGGTAATATAAATTTTGGTGATAAAGATATATATCCAGGACATCAAACATTATCAAAAGTAACAGCAACTGCAACAGGTAATAATGAACTTATAGCTTATAACTTAACATGGGTAGGAACCAATGATTTAAATACTAATTTAAAATATAAAGTATATGTATCAGAAGAAGAAAAAGAAATAGAATTAAAATGTGAAAAGAAAAAGAAAGTAGTAAATGGAATCCAACAATTAAATGAAGAGTGTACTATAAATGGAGAATTAGGAGAACCAATAAATGAAGGAGAAATATCCAAAACAACAGAAGAACAAACAATAAAAATAACCAATACTGAGTTTATAACAGCAAAAGAAGAAGGAACAAAGAAATATTATTATATCATAGTAGAATATCCAGATAATGGGAATCAAAGTATAGATATAGGAGAAAAATTTGAAGGAAGAGTATATGGAGAGATAAGTAATACCAAAGCAGATATAAATATACTAGGATATTTTATAAAAAATGAAGATACAGGAAAATATGAAGAAACAGAAGTAATGCCAGGAGAGGAATATGAAATAAATACAGAAGCAAGTCAATGTAGTAATGGAGCAAAGGCAAGTATTAATTATGAAGATAACAGTGTAAATATAAAAGGTTTAACCATCAATGGAACAACTTGTTATTTATATTATGATAAAATAATACCAGCAGCAGATAAAACATTGGCAAATTTAGGAATAAAATCAGACGGAATATTAACTGCAAATATTACAGGTCCAAGTTGTAATGGAACAAAAGATTCTTCAACATGCTTTAGTGATAGTAAAAGCAATAATATGGCCGAAAATGGAGTATATACTGTAGAGGATGACTTTGGAAACAGTTATGTATTTAGAGGAGAAGTAGATAATAACTGGGTCAAATTTGGAAAAAAAGGCAGTGACGATATATGGTGGAGAATTATCCGAATAAATGGAAATGGAACAATAAGATTAATATATGCAGGAACGGGTTCTTCTGCTCCTGCAACAAATACAAATGTAACTCAGATAGGAACAAATGCATTTAATTCAACATATAGTGATAATAGGTATGTAGGGTTTATGTATAATTCAAACAGCAATAGTAGTCAAGTAGCTTTAGATACTAATCCTTCAGATAGTTCCATAAAAGGAAAGTTAGATAGTTGGTGGACAGAAACAAACTTAGAAGCCTCACCTCAAGTAGATAAAATAGATGTGGAAACAGGATTTTGTAATGATAGAGGATTATCTGCAGCAGATCATGGAAGTTATAAAGGCCCTGGAGGTGGTACAGGAACTACCCAAACAGCATATGCTCCATGGGATAGATTATTGCAAAGTGGTACTACAGATGCAGATACAACTCAAAGACCATCATTAAAGTGTGCAAATCCAACAAGGGATTTGTTTACAGGACAAAATTCAAAAGGAGTAACAACATCAAGTGGAACAATAGTAGGAAATAAAAAATTAAAAAATCCAATAGGATTAATAACTTCGGATGAAGTAGTATTAGCAGGAGGTTTTATGTATCAAAATAATAATAAATACTGGTTATATACCGATCAAGCCTATTGGACAATGTCTCCGCTTCGCGCTGACAGCAGTGGCTATGCTCTCGTGTTCTTTGTGGATAAGTATGGCTACCTCAGCAACACCGTGAGCGACACGAACGTCGGTGTGCGCCCGGTAATAAATCTCTCTGCTGATACAACATTTACAGGGACAGGAAAATCAGGAAGTCCATTTGTACCGAAGTAAAGTGTAATGGGACAAATGGTAAAAATACACTTTTCAAGGAGTGCCATGTGATATTTTTCAAAATATTTTAAATTTACTACTTGTCTATTATGCTTATCCTTTTTATTAATAGACAAGATATGGGTTACCTTTACCCAAACATAATACTGAATAGGGTTCAATCTCTATTCATTTTTTGATTAAATTATTTAATTTTATTTTCAATATTAAGTTTTTATTGTATAATTAATTTAGGTGGTAAAAATGAAAAGAGTTATATTAGTAGATGGTAACAATTTAATGTTTAGAAGTTATTATGCAACAGCCTATACAGGTAATATTATGCGTAATTCCAAAGGTTTTCCCACAAATGCTTTATATGGCTTTGTAAGTATGATTAATAAAATAATTAATGAAGAAAAACCTGAATACATTGCCGTTGCATTTGATATAGGTAAAAACTTTCGTAAACAAAAATATGATTTTTATAAAGAGGGAAGAAATGCTACCCCTGATGATTTAATAAAACAAATGCCTATTGCTAGAAAAATATTAGATGCTATGGGTATTAAATATTTAGAATTAGAACCATATGAAGCTGACGATATTATTGGTACTCTTGCTAAAATGGCGGATTTAGACCCTGAATATGACGCCACCATTATTTCTAGCGACAGAGATTTACTTCAATTAATTAGTCCTGTTGTCGATGTTAAATTATTAAAACAAACTGGTTATATTAAATATAATCCTGAAACATTTAAAGAAGATTATGGAATAGAACCTATAAAAATAATAGATTTAAAATCTCTTGCCGGTGATGCTTCCGATAATATTCCGGGTGTTAAAGGAATTGGTGAAAAAACTGCTTTAAAACTTTTACAAGAATATAACTCGCTTGAAGGTATATATGAAAATATTGCAAATATCAAAGGCAAAATCAAAGAAAAATTAGAATTAGACAAAGAAAATGCTTTTATGAGCAAAGATATTGCTACAATCTATAGAGATGTTCCTTTAAATATAGCTTTTGAAGAAATAAAATATACTGGTGAACAAAAAGATTCATTAAGTGAAATATATGAAGAATTAGAATTTTATTCTTTACTTAAAAATTTTGATAAACCCGAAATAAAAAAAGAAAATATCACATATCAAGAAATAACTAATATAAATGACTTAGTTTTAGATAATGAAGTTAGTATTTATGTTGAAATAGATGAAGAAAACTATCATAAAGGTCATATTTTAGGTGTTGGTATCTGTGATAAAAACAATAATTATTATTTAACTAAAGATTTATTTAAAGATTTAGGAAATATCTTAAAAGACAAAGTTATTTATACTTACAATGCTAAAGCTTTAGAAATTTTAAATAGAAGATATAGTGCTAATATCCCTACAGTTAATTATGATTTAATGATTGCCGCTTATTTAACTAAAGGTTTTATTAAAGACGATATTGCTTTTTTACTCCATCCTGAAAGAATAGATGTAACTTTTTATGAAGAAGCCAAAAAAAATGGTTTTAGTGATTTAAATAAATTAAAACAAGATATAATTTTAAAAGCTAGATTTATCCTTGATACTAGAGATACCTACATTAATGAACTAAAAAAAGAGAGCATGTATGAATTATTTAGTGAGATTGAAATGCCTCTATCTTATGTTCTTGCTGATATGGAATATGTAGGAGTAAAAATTGATAGTAATACTTTAGAAGAAATAAAAAAAGAAGCTGAATCCAAACTAGAAGTTTTATCTAAAGAAATATACGATATGGCCGGCTGTGAGTTTAATATTGCTAGCCCCAAACAATTAGGTGAAATTTTATTTGATAAATTAGGTATTGCAAATGGTAAAAAAACTCAAACTGGTTATAAAACTGATGCTGGAACTTTACAAAAATTAATCGATAAACATCCTATTATTAACTTAATCTTGGAATATCGTAATTTTAGTAAAATACTATCTACTTATACTATTAGTTTAGAAAATGCTAAATTCCCTGATGGTAAAATCCATACCATATTTAAACAAACTCTAACTAGAACCGGAAGATTATCTAGTGTCGAACCAAATCTCCAAAATATTCCTGTAAGAGGGGAAGAAGGAAGAAAAGTACGGAAAGCTTTTATTCCTAGTAATGATATATTTTTAAGTATAGACTATTCTCAAATTGAACTAAGGATTCTAGCTCATATCTCGGGCAGTCCAGAATTAATTGAAGCATTTAGAAATGACCAAGATATTCACACTAAAGTTGCCGCCGATATATATGGAGTAAAAGAAAGTGAAGTAACCAAACTAATGCGTTCTACTGCCAAAGCGGTTATCTTCGGTATTGTCTATGGTATATCTGGTTTTGGTTTAGGCGAAAACTTAAACATTAATCCTAAAGAAGCCGCTAAATTTATTGAAAAATATTATGAATTATATCCCGGCGTAAAAAATTATATGGATAATATTATCAAAGAAGCTTATGAAACAGGCTATGTTCGCACTTTATTTAATCGTAAACGTACTATTGAAGAATTAAATAATCGTAATTACATGATAAGAACATCAGGTGAAAGAATTGCCCTTAATACTCCAATTCAAGGAACAAGCGCGGATATTATCAAAAAAGCTATGGTTCTAGTTTATGATGAATTTAAAAAAAGAAATATCAAAAGTAAAATGGTTTTACAAATTCACGACGAACTTGTAATTGACACATTAAATGAAGAATTAAAAGAAGTTACAGATATAGTTAAAACTGTAATGGAAAATGTTATTAAACTTTCAGTTCCTCTAAAAGTAGGAATTGCTAGTGGTAAAGATTTATATGAGGCGAAATAATGAATATAGAAAATATAATAAAAAAATTTAATTATGATGAAACTCTTGCTAATTTTTTAAGAGAATTATATCCTGAATTTATTGCTTATTTTGGTGCTGATAAAGAACCAATTATTTATGAAGCACTATACAATACACCCATATTAATTGGTGATAATGTTTATCAAATATTAAAAAATAATGATATGTTAGATAATGATGATGGTTATGCTGTATCAGCCGCGGATTTAAAAAGATCATCAGGAGCATATCAATCAAAAGCTATTATTGACTATGAAGATAATGAATTTAAAATTAAAGAAGTTAAAAGAGTAGTAATTGTAACTAAAAACTATAACAATGGATTTTCTAAATCACCTTTAATTCATGAATTAGGGCATCTAATTAAAAGTTATTATAATGAATATAAAATCGATAATGATTTATTAATTGGAAGAAGTGGTTTAATTGAAACTAAAAAAAGACTCATAAAAGACGGCGAAAAAATAAAAGAAGTATTAATTGAAGAAAAAGGAGTAGGCCTAGAAGAAGGATTAAATTCAATCATGCAAGAAGAAATTACCAAAAAACTAGTTGATCCTAATTTTGAAATCTCCGGTTATGGAGTATTATGTCATTTAGCTAAAATAATAGTTGGTTCTGATTTATTATCAGCTTTTTTAGAAGCTGAAATTAAAGATGACAAAGAAAGTTTAATTACTAAACTAGATGAAGAATTTATTCCTTCCGCATATAATCGCATAGATAAGATATTTGATAAATTATATATATTAACTTTAAAAAGATTTAGTGAAATATTTGATAAAAATAAATTTAAAATTACTACTGAAGAAATAGAAAAACTTATTAAAGAAGATTTTAATACTTTAATAAAAGAAATAAATAATGCAAGAGCTTTAAGAAAAGGGATGTAAATATGCCAGAAATTGCCGAAGTAGAAACAGTAAGAAATACTTTAAAAACAAGAATATTAAATAAAAAAATAACTAACATAGATATTTTTTATGAACCAATAATTGAAAGTAATATTAAAGATTTTAAAAAAGATTTAATAAATAAATCCTTTATAGATATAAAAAGAAAAGGTAAATGGTTAATATTTGAAACTGAAGACAGGTATTTATTATCTCATTTAAGGATGGAAGGTAAGTTCTTTATTAAAGATAAAAGTGAAGAAAAAGCTAAACATGAACATATAATATTTACATTTGAAGATAATAGCACTTTAAGATATCATGATACTCGTAAATTTGGTCGGATGAATTTAATTAAAAAAGAAGAATTAGAAACAACACCAAGTATTGCTAAACAAGGCTTAGAACCAGGCGATAAAAATCTTACTAGTGAGTATTTATTAGCAAAATTTAAAGATAAAAAATTACCCATTAAAACAGTTTTATTAGACCAAACTATTATTAGTGGGTTAGGCAATATCTATGTTAATGAAGTAATGTTTTATGCTCATATTAATCCTTTAAGAGAAGCAAGAAGCCTAACTAAAGAAGAATGTGATTTAATTGTTAAAGGCTCAAATGAAATAATTAAAGAAGCTATTAAAATGGGTGGCACTACCATCAAAAGTTATACATCAAGCTTAGGAGTAACCGGAAGATTTCAACAAAAATTAAAAGTCCATAAAAAAGAAGGGGAACCATGTTCTATCTGTGGAAAACCAATCAAAAATATTAAAATAGGTGGTAGAAGTACTTATTATTGTGAAAACTGTCAAAAATAAAAATGCAAATTTAAAACTTTTGCATTTTTTAAAATATTAAAAAAAGCTCTATTAAAAATAAAGCTTTCCCACATATTCAACCAGGCTCATTTATAACTCGCGCCACCTGGAAGCGATTAACATTTCTCGACCGGAATCATTTATAACTCGCACCATCCGGAAGCGATTAACATTTTGCATTTCATTTAATGCAATTAAAGTATACTATAGTTTTTTCTAAATGTCAAATTTGACTAAAAAATAAAAAAGTGTTATAATACCCAATCAAAAAGGGGAATTTTTATGCGCGAATATATTCTCAAAAACACCAATGTATCAGCTCAAGAATATGATGCTATCATGAATTATCAAGGAAAAGAAGAAGACATGAGTGCGCCTATTTCATTAGAACCTAAAAAACTAACTTTATGGGTTTTAAAACAATTTAGTTTAAATCCTCCAACTGCCCTTAATAGATTAAAATGGCATATTAAAAAAAATGGTGATTGGTATAATTTTAATGGTATAGATTTTAAACTCATGTATGAATTTTATAAAGATCCAGAACTTTACAGTTTAAACCGTTATGGAAAATGTTACGAAAAATCTTTCTCCATTAGTTTAAACTCTAAATTAAATATTGGAGTTGCTATTTGTAAATCTGAACGAAATTTTGAATTTCTCCATGCTTTTTTACTAGGTTTATTAAATGGTGAAGAAGTAGTTCTTGATTATACTTTAAATTTAATTTTAAAAAAAGAAGATTATTACCATCTTTTAGACGTTCTTGAAATATCTTATATTTATAATTCTGAACTAAAAGAACTAACTGCTAATATCAATTCTAATGAAGACATGACTAACTCTCTTTTACTTCATGAAGTTCTATGTTTTCCTAAAGAACTAAATAATTTAGCCTTAAAACTAAAACCCAATTCTAGCTTAAAAAGATAAAGAGTAATAACTATTCTAAAAAAATAGGCTTATTACTCTTTTCAAATGTCATAATATTATTGTTACTAATTAAACTATATAAAGTCGCGGCTAAAATCTCAAATTTATAAGTATAAGTATTAGGAATTGGCACTAAACTTATTTCCATATCATTTAAATTATGAAGATAATCTCTGCCTTTTTTATTAAAACCCAATACTTTAATATATTCAATTGAAGCAAGTTTATTAATATCTTTAGGAATACTAAGTAGAATATGAATAAACATCCGACATATTTTATTATAAGTATATCTTTTAGTTTTAATAAGACTTATAAATTCATTAATATCTTGTGCATTAATAATCTTTTCTTTTAATCTATTTTCAATTCCCTCGTCAACTGTTAAATAATTACTTAAATTATTATCAGTTAATATTTTATATTTTAAATAAGGAAATAAATCATCTAAAGAAATATTTTCAATCTTTTTTAATACTTTTCTTGGTACAAACAAAGAAATATCTTCTTTATTTTTAATTTTTCTTCTAATATTACTAGCACTAATAACTTCTTCATTACTATCTAAATCATGATAATTACTTGTTCTTTTAATCGTGTGAACTTCTATATTATAATTATTTTTTATAATAGCTTTAATATAAGAAATTCCGAGTAAATCATTAGGATTAAAAATATTTTCAGATACATCTAAAGCTTTTGCAAGCGCGGTTGGATAATTAACACCAGTATCTAATAATTCTTTAACTTTATTATTATATTCCTCACTATCTTGCATTTTCGCGGCTTTCTTAAGCATTTCAACATCATTTGATTCACTGCCAAAAACAATATCTGTACAACCTAAATGATTTAAAATTGTTATCGCGGCCCAAGAAAAATTATCGGCACTTTGAGTTCCAAAAATAAATGGCAGTTCTACCACTAAATCTACTCCATAAATTAAAGAAAGCATCGTTTTATTTTCTTTAGATAAAACACTTACTTCTCCTCTTTGCAAAAAATAACCATTTAAAACCAATATAACTGTTCTACCAGGAAACATTTTTTTAGTTTCTTCTATATGATGAATATGGCCTTTATGTAAAGGATTATATTCACAAATAATACCTACTGCTTTCATAAAACCACCAATATAAGTATATCAAAAAATCTCCCTAATTTAAAAATAAAATAATTTATTATACTTAAATTTGACAAATAAAATTTTTTAGTTGTGTATTCTTAAAACATATATTATAATTATTAATAGGTGTTATAAATGAATATAAATTTAGTTAAATTACAAAGAGAAAAAGAATATTTAGATACAGACATAAATTTTGATTCTAATATTTATCATAATAAAGAAATTCTAGCCCTAAATAATATGCACATTACAGGTTCTATTAGCTATGACAGTATGGAAAATTTATGTTTAGATTTAAATTTAACTGGCAATATGACTTTAAATGATACAGTTACTTTAGAAGAAATTAATTATCCTTTAGATATTAAAATTAAAGAAGAATACGAATTAAATGAAGAATTTTTGCAAGTTTATTGTGAAAAAGAACAAAATATACTTGATATTATGCCTATTTTGTGGGAAAATATTGTTCTGGAAGTTCCTATGAGGCTTACTAAAACCCAAAATGCCGAATTAAAAGGTGAAGGTTGGAGCCTTGGTGGTGAAAAAATAGAAGAAATTGATCCAAGACTTGAAAAGCTAAAAGAGTTATTGGATAAAAGGGAGGAGTGAGAATATGGCAGTTCCTTTTAGAAGAACTAGTAAAACTAAAAAAAGAATGCGTCGTACCCATCTTAAAAAAACAGTTGGAGCATTAACAAAATGTCCTAAATGTGGAGAAACATTAAGACCACATCGTGCTTGTACTAAATGTGGTTATTACAAAGATACTGAAGTTATCAAGATGACTGAAGAAGAATAGTATCTTAATTAATATTTGTTTTTTAAAAAAGAAATATGAAGCTAAACTTAATTGTTTAGTTTTTTCTTTACAAAAGTATTTTTTCATATTAGTAATCTAGATTATTATTTTTATTTGTGTTATACTATACTTAATATAAAGGAGTGTTTTAAATGAAGTATAATGATTTAGAAAAAACACAAGATTTATTTGATATTGAGGAAAATATTCCTAAACCAATTGAAAACATTGAAATGGAAGGTGCCAGTAAAAACGATTTAACTGAAGATTTAGGTTTAACTGAAAATACCCTAAAAGAAAGAGAAGAAGTGATGGAACAACAACCTAAAAAAACTTCTAAGAAAAATAAAAAAAGTCTTAAAGAAAAATGGACATCTTTACCCAAAAAGAAAAAAATTCTTTTAATTATCATTATAATTTTAATTATTCTTTTAACTATTTTACTCATCCTTGTCTTAACTTTAGGCAAGAAAAAAAGTAATGATAATGAAAAAGAAAAAGAACCAGTTGTTATTGTTGAAAAAGAAAATTATATCTATGAAGATGGTATTTTAAAATTTTTAAATGCTGATGATAAGGAAATAGGCACCTATGAATGTCAAAATAAAGATGAAGACAAATGCTATGTTGCAAGTTATAGCAATGAAGACAATTTTGATGGCCCTAAAAATGTTTATGAAGACGAAACTTTAATTGAAAGAAGAAGTGCGATATATTTAGATAATTATGTTTTTATCGCCGACAATTCATCTAAAGAAGAAAAAATTATTTTATACAATATAAAAGAACAAAAAGAAGAGGGAACATATGCTTTAGTTAAAGGTTTTGCCGATTCGGAATATGTTATTTTAAAAGATGATAAAGGAAACTATGGCTTAATAGAATTTATTGATGATATTTATGAAACTCCTTTAGAATTTAAATATGACTATATTGGCATGGCTAGTAAAGATTCTGATGTTGTTGTAGAAGAAAAAAATAAGTATACTATTTATAGTAAAGATGGAAAAGCTTTAAGTAAACCTGTAGATTATGAAATAAAAAGTTATAATAAAGATCATTTAGTTGTTGATAATAAAGGTTATTATGTATATGATTTTGAAAATAAACTAGTAAGTGAAGAAAAAAGTGAATTTATTAGTTTATTAGATGACTATTTTGTCTTAATAAATGATAATAAATTATATATTAGAGATTATGATAATAATAAATATAATGAAGAGGGCATTAAATTATCTAATGATAATTATAATCCTTTAAATATATATGATAAAAATAAAACTTTACTTGAAACAAAAGAAGCATATACTCTAAATCTAGAAAATAACACGATTGAAGTTAAATATAAAAATAAAAATGCAGATAAAAGCAAAATGATTAATACTTATGAAGGTAAATTAAGCAGTGAGCTTGCCTATTTAAATTATTTTGACGGTAATTTATATTTCTATAAAGATGAAGAAAAAGAAGAATTATTAGGTAAATATTCTTGTACCAATAAAAATACTATTGAAAAAAATACTAAAGTCTTAACTACTTGTACTATTGCAACAGAATCATTTTATAGCAAAAATACTGTTGAGGTAGATAATAGTTCTAATTTAGGCTGGCTTCCTATTTTTAATGAAAGATATGTCTTTATCCTAGATAGTATTGATGAGGCTAAACCAACGATTATTCTTCATGATTTAAAAGATAATAAAACCTTAAGTAAATATGCGAGTGTCGATGCTGGAAGCTATACCAAAGAAGCCAAATTATCGTTTGCCGAAGCTAAAGAAACAAATGTCATGGCCAAAAATAAGAGTAACAAATATGGTATGATTAAAATTGGTGATTCTGTCACGAGTGCTATTCCTTTTAATTATGACGAACTAGAAAAAATGGGTGAGTACTATATGGTTAAAGAAAGCTCTGGAACTTACCAATTACTAGATGAAGCAGGGCAAAAAGTGACGGATAAATATGGCTATAAAATCACTGATTATCATGGTAATTATCTAAAAGTAATGGATAATGACCATAAATGTTACATCTATGACTTTGAAGGCAATAGAATTGATGACACAGGATATAAAGATATTATTCTCTATGATGATTATTATGTTTTAATTACTCAAGATAATAAATTAAATATAGGCGAATATAAAAATTCTAGTTTCTCTTTATCATATGATATTGATATCAGTGAATATTATGAAAATGATTATGAAATAACTAGAAATTCTAATGGTTATACAATTAAAATTAAAAGTACAAATAAAATATATCTTGCAAATTCCAGTGGTTATTTAGCCGAAAGTAATTAAATCTTGCAAAATATCCAATTATTTGATAAAATATATTAGAAAAACGAAGAACAAGAGGAGTAAAAAACTATTACTTTAAAGAGAGTCTTTAATCAGGTGTAAAAAGATAAGTAATACTTTTGAAGGTTGCTTGGGAGTTGAAATATTTCCGCAGTAATGCGTTAAAATTAATAAGTACAATAAAAGGTGGTACCGCGAAATTTTCGCCCTTTGGTAACCATCTTTTTTTATTTTAGAGGAGGAAATAAAATGTTAGATAAAAAATATAATCATCTAATTGTGGAACAAAACAAATATGAAAATTGGAAAAAAAATGGTTATTTTGAACCTAATAAAGAAGCTAAAGAGCCATTTTGCATTGTAATACCACCCCCAAATGTTACGGGAAAGTTACATATTGGTCATGCTTGGGATACTAGTATTCAAGATACGATTATTCGGTATAAAAGGATGCAGGGCTATAATACTTTATGGTTGCCAGGCATGGATCATGCTGGGATTGCGACTCAAGCTAAAGTTGATAAAAAATTAAAAGAAAATGGGATTAATCCCCGTAGTTTAAAAAGAGAAGACTGGCTAAAACATGCTTGGGCTTGGAAAGATGAATATGCCGAAAATATTCATAATCAATGGGCTAAACTAGGACTTTCTCTGGCTTATTCCAAAGAAAGATTTACTCTTGATGATGGCTTATCTACTGCCGTTCGTAAAGTATTTGTTGATTTATATAATAAAGGATTAATTTATCAAGGAGAAAGAATTATTAACTGGGACCCAGTTGCCATGACCGCACTCTCTAATGAAGAAGTTATATATAAAGATATCCCAGGTGCTTTCTATCATTTAAAATATCAAATTGAGGATAGTGATGAATACCTTGATGTTGCAACAACCAGACCAGAAACTTTATTTGGGGATACCGCGGTTGCCGTAAATCCTAATGATGAACGTTATAAAAAATATCATGGCCAAAATGTTATTTTACCTATTGTTGGCAAAAAAATACCCATAATATTAGATGAACACGCCGACATGGAAAAAGGAACGGGCTGTGTTAAAATAACTCCTTATCATGACCCTAATGATTATGAAGTAGGTTTAAGACATAATTTAGAAGCTATTAAATGTATTAATTTAGATGGTACTATGGCCGATACTGCCAAAGGTTATGAAGGCTTAGACCGTTTTATTGCTCGAGAAAAACTAATTGGTGACCTAAAAGCTCAAGGTTTGTTACTTGAAGTTGAAAATATTACGCATAATGCTCCTTTTAGTGAAAGAAGTGGCGCTTTAATTGAACCAATTATCTCTAAACAATGGTTTGTTAAAATGCGACCTTTAGCCGACCGTGTTTTAGAAAATCAAAAAAATAAAGATACTAAAGTTAATTTTGTTCCTAAACGTTATGAAAAAATCATGAATCACTGGATGGAAATAACTTATGACTGGTGTATTTCAAGACAACTTTGGTGGGGACACAGAATTCCTGCTTGGTATAAAGATAATGAAGTTTATGTTGGTCTTACTGCTCCTAAAGAAGAAGGCTGGCATCAAGATGAAGATGTTCTAGATACATGGTTTTCTAGTGCTCTATGGCCATTTTCTACTTTAGGTTGGCCCGACAATACAGAAGACTTAAAAATGTATTATCCCAATAATGTTTTAGTAACCGGTTATGATATAATTCCTTTTTGGGTTAATCGTATGACTTTCCAAGGCTTAGAATTTTTAAATGAAAGACCATTTAAATATTGTTTAATTCATGGTCTCATAAGAGATAAACAAGGCCGTAAAATGTCCAAAAGTTTAGGTAATGGCATAGACCCTATGGAATGCTGTGAAAAATATGGTGCTGATTCTTTAAGATTTTATTTAACTACTGCCGTATCTAATGGTATGGACTTAAAATTTGATGAAGAAAACTTAAAATCAACCTGGAATTTTATTAATAAACTATGGAATGCTTCTCGTTTTGTTCTTATGAATATTGAATCTTTAAAAGAAGAAACTTATAATTATCAAGAAATAGATAAATGGATTCTAACTAGATATAATGAAACAATTAAAGAAGTAACTAAATTTATGGATAAATTTGAACTTAATAATGCTGGTAATACTATTTACAATTTTATTTATAATGATTTTTGTGATAATTATATTGAATTTGCTAAATTTAGTTTAGATGATTCCACTACTAAAACTGTTCTAAAAAAAGTTTTAATTGGTATTCTAAAGATGTTACATCCTTTTATGCCTTATGTAACTGATGAAATATATAGTAAAATAGATACTACAACCAATATTATGATTAGCTCTTATCCTATATATAATAAAAAAGAAATATTTAAAGATGAAACCCAAAGAATTACGGATATGATTGAATTTATAAGATTATATCGTAAAATATATCAAGAAAATCATATGGATAAAACTGTAGAAATAAAATTTAACAATAATTCTAACTATGAACTTATCAAAAAAATTCTTAAAATTACCAATATCACCGATAAAGAATTAAATATAACATCTTATAAAGTAGCTTATAAAGAATTTGATTTAACAATTTATTATGAAAAAGAGATAACCGAAGAAGATAAATTAGCTCTCCTAAAAGAAATAGAAACCTTAAAAGCATCTATTAAAAAGAGAGAAAACTTATTAAATAATGCTAACTTTGTTAATAAAGCTCCCGAAAATTTAGTTGCCAGTGAAAAAGAAAAATTAGCTTTAGAAAAAGAAAAATTAGCCAAATTAGAAGCTTAGAAGGATTAAAAATGCCGGTTGAATTTCAATTGTCTGAAGGTTTAATTATTAGAGGCGTACTTGAAGGAAACCTAAATAGCCCTGATTTAGTGCTTCTCCTCCACAGTGGGGGTTACACAAAAGATGAAAGAGGAGTTAAAGGAAAAACTAAAGAGGGTAAAAAGATGTATTATAACCCTAAAGGAAACTACGAATATTTAAGTGCTGCCCTAAAAGATAAGGCCGCCATACTAAGAATTGATCTTCGCAATCATGGGGAAAGTGGTAAAAATATTGATTTAAAAAAAAATGCACGCCCAATTAACTTTGATTGCGCCTCATCTTAATGAAAAACAAAAAGAACATATTTGTAATTTATTGCTTTCTAATAATAAACCAGCTTTAAAAAGTTTTATTTCTAGTTTAGATTTATCTTTAAAAGAACAAGAACAACTAAATGAATTAATAACAAGACCAATTATCAAAGATAGTTCTTTTATAACCATGAAAAATGATATTAAAGAAATAATTAATAAAATCGGGGCTAAATATCAAAGTTATCACTTTGTTGGTACTTGTATGGGTGGGCTAATTAGTGCTTTATATATTATGGAAAATCCTGCTAAAGTTGCTAGTTTAAGCTTATTTTCCCCTTTATTTACTTTAGATGATGCCTTTTTAAATCCCTCTAAAAATGAATTTAGTCGCAAAAAAGAAAGAGAGATTAAAAAATATGGTCAGTTTCACATGGGTAATCAAGTAGAAGGAATAGAAACTTATAAGGAAATATTATCTCTAAGACCCACTTTTTATCAAAAACTATTTGCTTTAAATATTCCTATATATTGTCTTCAAGGAATTAAAGACCAACTAGTACCTGAAAAAGCCCAACGTCAAATATTTACTAGCTTAATCGCCTATCATGAAAAAAACAACTTAAGTCCTGTTTATTACGCGACAATTTATCCTGGAGTACACTGCCTATATGATGTAATTTATCCTAGTATTTTAGAGATTAGTTCCTTTATTAGTTCTAATCTAACATCTAATTTACAAAGATAACTTGTTAAAAATGCAAAATAGTTATATAATTATTTTGCTAACCTGTTCTCGTAGCTCAGCTGGATAGAGCAACCCCCTCCTAAGGGGTAGGTCGCGAGTTCAAATCCCGCCGAGAACACCATAATTGAATTAATCCTTATTTCTTAACTAATAGAAATGAGGTTTTTATATATTAAAAAAGTGCCAACATTTGACAACTAAAATATTAAAAATTGACAAAAGAGAATTCCAAATATATAATATTAAATAGAATATATTAAGAAAGGAAACTATTATGGAAGAACAAATTACTAAAAAGAAACTTAAAATAAGAAAATGGGTACCCATTACTTTTCTTGTTATTATTTTTAGTATTGTAAGTTTATCTTTATTTTTAATATTTAAACCAACTAAAGAATTTAAAGTATCATTTAAAGTTAATGGTGGTAATAATCTAAAGCCTTTAACTATTAATAAAAATGGTAAATTAGAGGAACCTGAAGAACCCACTCGTGAAGGTTATGAATTTATGGGTTGGTATTATGAAGGGGGACTTTATGATTTTACTGAACCGGTAACTAATGATTTAGTTTTAGAAGCTAAATGGACTAAAAAAGAATCTCAAAATAATGAAGAGGCAACCGAAGAAGAAAAAGTCCCTGTAACCGGCATAGCATTAAATACTAAAACTGCCACTTTAGCTCCTTATGAAACTATTCAATTAAAAGCTAGTTTTGAACCTGCCAATGCGACTAACAAAGAACTTGAATGGGAAAGTAGTAATGAAAAAGTTGCTATTGCCGACATGACTGGTAAAGTTAAAGCCCTAAAAGAAGGAACAACCACTATTACAGTTAAAACTGTTGATGGTGAGTTTGAGGCTAGTTGCACTATCACCGTTGTTAAAGTAAAAATTAGTAGTATCACCATTAAAGGCTCAAGCTCTTTAACTATTGGAAGTAGCACTAAATTAATCGTTAATGTAAGCCCTAAGAATGCTAAATTAGATGCCATCAAATGGAGTAGCAGTGATTCTACTATCGCAAGTGTTGATGCTAATGGCAATGTGAAAGGCCTAAAAGCCGGAAGTGTTACAATAACCGCGACTAGTGCATCAGGCTGTGTTGCAACCTATAAAATCACTATTTTAGCTCCAAGTTCCTCATCTAAAGCTCCTGATACTTCTCAAAACGATAATCCTACTCCAAGTGTTACTCCAACCCCACCAGCTCAAGAAGAACCTCAAGAATCAGAACCAAAAGAAGAGGAATCAACTAATCCTGAACCTGATAATAAAGAACCAGAAGAAGAAACCGAAAATGATGAAAGTTCTAAAGAACCCGATTCAAATAAAGGTGATAATGAATCATCTCCCGATCCTTCTGACTCAACTGAATCAAATGACGATGAATAAATCATAATTAACTTTATGATTTTTTATTTCTCTAATATTGACAACTGTATCCAACTGTTATATAATACATATAACAGTTGGGGTGAGTTATTATGAAAATAATCATAAGTAACAATGGAACACCATTTTATGAGCAAGTAAAAGAAGCGTTAATAACCGCGATTATTACTGGTGATTTAAAGGAAGATGAAATTTTACCATCAATTAGAAGTTTAGCGAAAGATTTAAGAATAAGTGTTTTAACTATTAAAAAAGCTTATGATGAACTAGAAAAAGAAGGCTATATTATTACTAAACAAGGGAAGGGCAGTTTTGTATCTCTTCAAAACCTAGAATTAATTAAAGAATTAAAACAACAAGAAATTGAAAAATATCTTACCAAAATTATTGAAATAGCTAAATTATATAATATTAGTGAAGAAGAAATAATAGATTTAATAAAATATTTATTTAGGAGTGACAAAAATGAATAATGCGATTGAAATTAAAGATTTAATCAAAAAATATGATGATAAATTTACTTTAAAAGTTCCCAAATTAACCATAACCAAAGGCACTATCGTGGGCTTAATCGGAGAAAATGGAGCTGGCAAAACAACTTTAATAAAATGTTTATTAGGAATAATAAATAAATATGAAGGCCAAATAAAAATATTTTCTAAAGAGGAAAAAGAAGAATATTTAGCTAAAGAAGATATTGGGGTAGTTTTAGATAATATGTTTTTCCCCGATATATTAAAACCTAAAGATATATCTATTATTATGCATGATATATATAAAACCTGGGATAAAAACTTATTTTATAATTATTTACAAAAATTTAATATTAGCCCTCAAACTCAAATAAAAAAACTATCTACAGGTACTAAAAAGAAATTAGAAATAGCCACTGCTTTATCTCATAAACCTAAATTATTAATTTTAGATGAACCCACTAGTGGACTTGATCCTGTTGTCAGAAGAGAAATACTAGACTTATTTTTAGAATATATGCAAAATCCTGAAAATACTATTCTTTTATCAACGCACATAACTACCGATTTAGAACATATTGCCGATTACATTATATTTATTAATAAAGGAAATATTATTTTAAATGCTACTAGAGATGAAATATTAGATAACTATGGTATTTTAAAATGTGGTGAACAAGAATTTAATACTATTGCTAAAGAAGATATTATAAGCTATCAAAAAAATCGTTATGATTATCAAATATTAGTAAAAGATAAAAAGAATATGCAAAAAAAATATAAAAACTTTATTATTGATAATATCACTTTAGAAGATTTAATGGTTTTAAAAATAAAAGGAGCAAACAATGAAAGGATTAATTAAAAAAGATTTATTAGTAATTAAAAGCAATATTAAACATTTATTATTACTTGTATTAATATTCTGCTTTTTAAGTATTGATGGTAATAATATGTTTTATTATATACCAACATTTATAAGTACGATGCTTTTTATAACTACTTTTAGTTATGATGAAATAAACAAATGGGATAGTTATGCTATAACCTTACCTAAAGGAAGAAAAAATGTTGTTAAAGCTAAATACATAACCAGTATTTTAATAATTTGTTGGGCTATTTTACTAACTTATATAGGTGGTATAATATTTGGCGAGTTATCCAATTCTTTAAATATTTCTCTTTTAAATAATAATATCTATAGTTGCTTATTTGGGGCATTATTAATCATTTCTCTAAGTTTTCCTTTAATCTTTAAATATGGAGTCGAAAGGGGAAGAATATTTTTAATTGTTATTATTTTTGGTTTTATCTTTCTTATTAGCTTAATTTCTAAATATATAACTATCCCTGAATATCTTAAAAATATTGATAACCAATATGGAATGTATATTATTTCTATTATAATTCTCTTAATCTTATTTATTTCTTATTTAATATCTAAAAAAATTTATCAAAAAAAGGAATTTTAAAAAGAAGCTCAATTTACTTTCGAGCTTCTATTTTCTTTTTAATATCTTTTATAGCATTTAATGGCATATTACTTATCTCGGCAATATCTTCTAGTTTATAATTCTTTAGAATCATATTCTCAATCATCTTTTCTTTCTGTTCTCTTAATTCAGAATTATGTTGGCTTCTTACTAGTCTTTCTTTCTCATTAAATTCCTCAGTTAGTTTTTCTTTCTGCTCTCTTAATTCTGAATTATGCTGACTTCTTACTAGTCTTTCTTTCTCGTTAAACTCTTCAGTTAATTTTTCTTTCTGCTCTCTTAATTCCGAATTATGCTGACTTCTTACTAGTCTTTCTTTCTCGTTAAACTCTTCAGTTAATTTTTCTTTCTGTTCCCTTAATTCCGAATTATGCTGGCTTTTTACTAATCTCTCTTTGTTAAAATAATCATTTACCCATTCTTCTTGACTAAATTCTTTCATTTTTTCATAGACCTCTTCCATCATTGCATTGCCTTTTACTATTTCTTGCATCTCTTCATCTGTTTCAGCACCTATTAGTTTTATCCATCTCATTAATTCATCATTATTATAATCTTGATTTATTTCTTGGTCAAGGTCTACTATAAATAATTGAAAAAATTCTGATATCATTTGATCTTCTATATCATCTTTATTTAATATTAAATATTCAGAAATCATTTTTTCTGTATGATGTACTAAATTATTTTTAACAAAGTTTATTTGATTAATTTTTTTAGCTTGACTATATTCTTCACCAACTTTTAAACTATTACTAAATTTATTGGCTATATACATAAAAGATTTTATTTCACTATTTAAATCATATTTAGTATAAAATTCAATATTAATAACTTTTAAAAATGATGATTCCACGATAATATCCATTTCAAATCCTTTTTTATTTATTGTTTCCCGAGAAAGGTGAACACTATTGCGAATTGTAGCATTAGCTAAAGTACCAGGTTCTAATTTGAAAAATAATTCTAAAAGATGAGCAGTATATATTAAATTTTCTTCTGTCCCAAATATATATTTAGCCATTAAATCGGCATATAAAGGTTTTGTTTTTTTCATGATTTTTACCTCCTAAATAAAATTTGCTTATCTAAAAATGTGCCTCCTTTCAAGTTGATAAGAAATTCTATGGGGTAATTTTATAATAGAATTACATAATGGTCAAAGTACAGATATTATAAAATCTCCTAACAAAAAATATAAAATCTTTCAGGCAGAAATTATAAAATTGTCTAGCAGATTTAGTATAATTAGTAAATTTTAAAAAATTACGTAAAAAGTAACAAAAAGATTGAATTTTTGCAAATAATATTGTAATATAAATATATAACATAAAGTATTGCAATTTATATATAAAACAGAGCCAAGAGATTTTTTTGCTAAGTTTTGGTATGTTTTGTCGAACATAATGAAATATTTCTAAAAAAGAATTAGAATAAGAATAGGTGAGTATATAATGGAAAAAAGGAAGTTTCATATTTTAGTAGTTATTGTGGGGATTTTATTAATTATCGGTATTAGTTATGCTTATTTTACATCTGATTTTACTATAGAAAATAATCCTTCTAGTGTTACAGTAACAACCGCGACTATTGATGATGTTAAACTAGCAGTGGAGGGAACTTTAAATTTTGATGATAGAGATATATTACCAGGTCATAGAAATATTTCCGCGATTAAAGTAACTGCTCTAAGTGATAATACCATTGTCGAATATAATTTAATTTGGAAAGGAATTAATGAATTAGAAACACCTTTAAAATATTATGTATATAGAACTACAAGTGAAGAAACACCATCTATAAGTTGTATTAAAACTCAATCTGGTAATGCTAATTTTAGAAAATACTTTGAAGAGTGTGAAAATAATAACTTTGATAATTTAGGAGAAATAATTTATGAAGGACAAATTGAAACTACTAATGTAGAAAAAAATTTTACTTTAGCAACTAATCAAGTATTAAAAGGTAATACAAATGGTAATTCTGTTTATTATTATGTAGTGTTAGAGTTTCCAAATGAAGAAGATAATCAAAACAAAGATATGAATAAAAAATTTGATGGTGTTGTAACAGTTGAAGAAACTGAAGCTAAACTAGCTGATATAACTATAAATAAAATATATACAGTAGATAAAACTGGAAAACAAACAGAAGTTAAAAAAGCTCCAGGAGAAGAAGAAGGATATACTTTAGATAAAAATCAAAGTTCATGTGAAAATGGTACTCTTGATTGGGACGATGACAATTATGCTTTAAAAGTAAGTGCAACAGAAACGGGTACATCATGTAATTTATATTTTAAAAAGATACCTACATCAGCAGATGTATTAGAAAATTTAGGATTAAGTTCTAAGGTTAATGGCACTAGTCCAAATTTCAGCAAAACCGCGTGTGATAGTGGGTGTGAAACTACAGATAAAGGACTTTATAAAACACAAGACGATGATGGAGATACATATTATTTTAGAGGGAGTGTAACAGATAACTGGGTTAAATTTGCGGAATATTATTGGCGAATCATCAGAATAAATGGCGATGGAACAATAAGATTAATATATTCTGGAAAAGTGGGCGACGAAGATAATTTAACTTTCCCGAATAGTAATAGAAATAATCCAGCATATGTAACAGGAACTGGAACTCAAGTAACAATAGATAGTTCTACTAAATTAGCATTTAATACTAATATAGATCAAAATAGATATGTAGGTTATATGTATGGTTCAAGTAGTGGAGATTATTCTACCTCGCATAAAAACGATTCACCAAGTAATATAAAAACAAAATTGGAAAGTTGGTATTCAACTAATTTGGAAAATGTAAGTGTTGGAGGAAAAACTGCAAAAGATTATATAGATGAAGATGCAGGATTTTGTGGAGATAGAACTCCATATAATGGAAGTAGTGATACAGCGAGTGTAGATTATACAAAAGGAGGAACCACAACAGGAACTTTTTATGGAGGATACTTTAGATTAGTAACACAAAAAACTCCAGATTTACATTGTAAAAGAAATACAAAAAGTGGAGCAACAACATTATCTGAAGATAATGATTTATATACAGTGAATAATTCAAAAAAAGGAAATAAAGCAATATCAAAACCAGTAGGATTAATAAATGCAGATGAAGTAAATTTTGCAGGAGGTAGAAATGGCACAAATAACCAAGGATATTACTTATATACAAATTTTGGTTATTGGACCATGTCTCCCTTTGACTTTCTCAGCAACTTTGCTAGCGTGTTCTTTGTGGATTCGACTGGATGGCTCGGCAGCAACGACGTGGCCAGCACGTATAGTGTGCGCCCTGTAATAAATTTAAAAGCTGATACAAAAATAACATTTCAAGATCCTAATGGAGAAAATAAAGGCACATATTCTAATCCATACATAGTGGAAGGAGTTGATTAATTATGAGAAACAAAAAAATAATATTCATATTTTCAATTATACCAATACTATTAATAAGCTTATTATTAATTAATTACGAAAAATCCACTACAAAAGAGGTTTATTTAAACGAAGATAGTATAAAAACATCTTCAAGCCCAATAGGAATTTATATAGAACAAGATAATGGTACTTACAAATATTCAGGGACATATCCAGAAAAAGGTTCAGGATTTACGCTTGATACAACTCAAAGTATTTGCGATGGAAATACTACAATTTCATGGGATAGTAAAAATTGGAACATTATAATAAAAAATATTAACCAAGAAGATTTAAAATGTTATTTATATTTTAGAAAAGAAACTGCTAGTGAAAAGTTATTAATGTATAAAAATATAGAAGAGGGAGAAAAGGAAGGCTTTAACCAAGTAGAAATAGCAAACCATAGTGATACATTATATACAGATATTGATGATTTTGGAACAACATATTACTTTAGAGGCAAAGTAAATAGTAATTGGGTGAAATTTGGAAAAACCGGTACAGATACAAATGGAAAAGATATATATTGGCGAATCATCCGAATAAATGGAGATGGAACAATAAGAATGATGTACTCAGGAGAAGGAAGTGCAGCCACTAGCGATGGAGGATATACAACAAATGGAGCGGCTGCTTTAATAAATAAGGATACTAGTATTAAATATTACAGTAGTAATAATCGAGCTGAGTATGTAGGATTTCAATTTAAAACAGAAAGTATTCATGGTTATGGGACTGGCACAGATGTAACAAAAAGCAATGTATTAACTCAATTAAATACATGGTTTGAGAATAATTTATCAGATGAATTTGCAAGTGAAAATGGAAAAATAGATAAAAATGTCGGATTTTGCAATGATAGAAGAAATTCAACCACTAAGACAACAGCATGGGGAAGTGAAAACGATAATGGAGGAACAGGAACTACAACAACATATTATGGAGCTCATTTAAGATTAATACCAAAAGGAAGTTATCCAAGTCCAACTAATAAATCAAAGCCAACATTTAATTGTAAAGATATTGATAATGATTATTTTACATATACAGGAGCAACACAAAAAACAACTGCAACTAAAGGCCAAACTTCAGGAACAAAGAGTTTAACTTATCCAGTAGGCCTAATAACAGCCGATGAAGTAACATTTGCTGGAGGATTATATGACAAAAACAATTCAGATTATTATTTAAATAATCAAAGTAATGGCTATTATTGGACAATGTCTCCGTCTTACTTCATTAGTTCTAGCGGTGCACGCGTATTCTGTGTGGTTTCTAATGGCAACCTCGGACTTAATATTGTGAACTTTACATATGGTATCCGTCCAGTAATAAATTTAAAAGCAGATATAACATTTGCTCCAGAAGGAGATGGCTCATCAACTAATCCTTATGTAGCTTAGCTATGGACAGTTTTAAAAATAATCAATAAAAAAGGAGAAAGGAGGAAGAAAAATTTCGACCAGTAATAA
>CANRIB010000009.1 GCA_947630575.1 uncultured Bacilli bacterium | reverse complement strand
TGCTTCCCTAACACTTCGTCGATACCTACGTGTGTATTGGACTTTCACCAACTAGATATATGCCATGCACGGCACACGTAAAAAGCTTAACTTTATGGTTAAGCTTAGTCAAATCTGTCTTTATTATTTCTTAAAAATGGCGGAATATCATATTCATTATCAAGTGTTTCCACAGGTTCTGGAGCTCTTCTTCTAGGCATAGTTGCTTTATCTGAGAAAAGCATTTCTTCTGTTTCCCCATCATCATCAAATCCAGTTGCTATAACAGTAACTATAACTTCATCTGTTAAATTATCATTTTGAATAGCTCCAAATATAATATTAACATCATTATTGGCTGCTGCTCTAACTGTTTCTACTGCATCTTCAATTTCAAATAAAGTTAAATTAGAACCACCTGTAACATTAACAATTGCATTTGTTGCTCCCTCAATTGTTGCTTCAAGTAAAGAATTTGCAACAGCCTGACGTGCTGCTTCAATAGCTCTATTTTCTCCGGCATTACATCCAATACCAATAATTGCCGTTCCACTTTTTTGCATAACTGTTTTAACATCCGCGAAATCAAGGTTAATTATACCAGTAACGGCAATTAAATCTGAAATTGATTGTACCCCTCTATGTAAAACATTATCTACTTCTTTAAAAGCATCTTTAAATGATGTATTGCGATCTATTATATCTCTTAATTTATCATTTGGAATAACAATAAGCGTATCAACGTGTTTTTTTAATTCTTCAAGGCCCAATAAAGCATTTTCCATCCTTCTTTTGCCTTCAAATCTAAATGGTTTAGTTACAATTCCAACCGTTAAAGCGCCAGACTCTTGAGCAATTTCTGCGATAACTGGTGCTGCTCCTGTTCCGGTTCCACCACCCATACCACATGCGATGAAAACCATATCAGCGCCTTTAATAACTTCTTCTAAATCAGCTTTAGACTCAATCGCTGCTGCCCGTCCAATCTCTGGATTAGCTCCTGCTCCTAAACCTTCCGTTATTGTTGCCCCAATTTGTACTTTATTCTCACATGTTGAAGCATTAAGTACTTGTAAATCAGTATTTACAACAATAAATTCAACGCCTTTTACTCCTTCTTCAATCATTCGATTAACCGCGTTCATACCGCCGCCGCCAACGCCTACAACTTTTATCTTTGCTATTTGATCCATCTGTAAACCGTTCATACGCACTCTCCTTAACTATCAAAAAAATATCCAAATAATTTTCCTAATATTGAATTCTCATTTATATTAACTTTTTTATGAGCACCACTTAATGCTTCTAACTCATCAAAATTAAAAACCGAATATTCCTTATTTTTCAATTTTAATCTTCCATTATAGTATTTAATGGTTCCAATACTTGTGCTAAACTTATTATTTCTAACACCTACAATATCTATTTTACCAAGAATATGCGATTTAGTAAAGACTTTATCAAGCAAAATATTAAAATCTCCTATTTCTGTTGTTCCTCCTGTTACAATTATATATTCAATATTTTTCTTTGTTAGCAAATTCATTTGTTTTTTAGCTAATTCTAATATTTCTTCTAATCTACTTTCAATTATTTCACTTAAATCTTTTTGATTAATAACAATTTTTTCTCCCAATCTATCTGTCAAACTAACCTTTTCTTGTCCATTAGCCATATCAGGAACTGCCAAACCTAAATTTATTTTTAAATCTTTCGCATCTTTCTTAGTTATCTTATAAATATAAGCAATATCACTATCTATTGAAGAACCACCGAGCTCAATAACTTCTGATTTCATTAAAATGCCTTTATTAAAAATAGATACTGTCGTAGTTTCTGCTCCAATATTTATTACTGCTCCCAAAAGACCTGCCATCTCTTTAGTTTTATTAGCTTCATAATCTCCCAGAGGTGTTGTAACTACATCTAACACTTTTACTCCTATTTTTTGTAAAACATTTATAAAAGGATTTACTGTTGCTTTTGGTACTGTAATTAATACTGCTTTAACTGTTAATTTATTTCCTAACATATTTATTGGATTTTTAACTATTTCTTCATTATTTATTTTATATCTTGTCGGAATAATACTCACAAGCTCTTGATCTTCATTTATTTTATTATAACTTGCGGCTTGCATTGCTCTAATTAAATCTTGATGCTCAATTACTTTATCTTCATTAGTTATCGTAGTACTTCCCTCACTAATCAAAACTTCCGTATAATATGCTGGCACTGCAAGTACTACTTCTTTTATGGCAAGCCCCATCATTTCCTCTGCTTTATGAAATACCTCTTTTAAAACTGGTATTAACTCTTCTCTATTATTAATTAAACCCTTTTTAATTCCTTTACTTGGAATTTCAGAAACACAAAGAATATTTAATGAATTTTTAACGAATTCACCCACAATTAGTTTAATTGAACTATCTCCAATGTCTAAACTAGCTATAATCTTCCTCATAGCATCCACCTATTCTGTTCTAATTATACTTTAATTTCTATCTATTTTCAAGTTATAAAGAGCTAAAGTTTTCTAATCTATTTACTTTGTTCTTGTTCGTGATAGTTCTTTTACTCCCTCTCTAATTTTTCTTTTAGCCATCGCCGTCACAACAAAATCTAAACATGAACTATCTTGCTTTAATTTATTTTCATCAATTATAACCTCAATTACATCTTCATTTTTTAAAACATAATTAAGTCCTACCATTTTACCATTTACCAAAGCCCTATCTGCTTTATCTCCAATCTCACTATGAATCTTATAAGCAAAATCTAAAACACATGCCCCTTTAGGAAAACTATACATAGTCCCATCTTTTGCATACACCTGAACTTGTTCTTTTAATAATTCTCCATAAACTTGTTTTAAAAAACTATCATTATCTATAATATATAAATCTTCTATTTCCTTAATTGAGGCCATAAAGCTATCTTTAGTCATTAAATATTCTTGAATTTCTCTAAAACTTTTATCCGGATATAAATCTCTTAAAACTGCAAACCCATATTTATTTATAAGTCCCATATTCTTAGTAAATATTTGCATCTGCACATAATGATTTTTAAAACCTGTAACAGTTGTATGTATTGCTCTATATCCATTAGGTTTAGCACTGGAAATAAAATCTCTAAAATAACCTTTATTAGCCACTTTATATTTTTCATGCATAAGCATTAATGTTATATAACACTCTTTTAAACTTTCTACTTCTATTTGATAAGATATTAAATCTGGAAGAGTTGACATTTTTTGTTTTACTCTAAGTTCCTTATATAAAGCATAAGCATTTTTAAATCTCACCCTAAGTTCATTATCTATACCCTCTAATTGTAATACATATCTTATCTCTCTTAATATATCCTCTATTTCACTTTGATGTCTAGTTAAATAATCAGTAGTAATACCTTTAATTTCTTTATACTTACTCGCATACAAATCTTTAAAGCACAAATCTTCTAACTCACATTTAATATTATACGCTCCAATCCTATCGGCAATCGGCACAAATAATTGTAATGTTTCTAAACTTTTCGCATGTGCTTTCTTTTTAATTTTCTTAAACTCTATAGTTCGCATATTATGAAGTCTATCTGCTAATTTAATTAATATAACCCGATAATCCATAATTAATCTTCGTAACAATAAACATGTATTATCTTGCTCTCTTTTAGTTTTCGAAACAAAATTAATATTTTTAATTTTAGTTACAGCTTCCACTAAAAAAGCTATTTCTTTATTAAATTCCTGAATTATTTCTTCTTTATTTGTAAAAGTATCTTCAATTACATCATGAAGCAGGGCCGCACATACACTATTTACATCATGTAATCCCATCTCATCAAACAAAATATATGCCACATTTTCCGGATGAGTAATATATGGTTCTCCACTATCTCTAAAAACTCCCTGATGTTTTAAAGCTGCATAATCATGAGCCTTAATAACTAAAGCTATTTCTTCTGCTGTAAAATATTTTGGTAACTCTAATAATAACAATTGAAACATATCCCAAGCCTCCCTAAGATACTGCTATCATAACAAATTAAACTTTAAAAAGCAAGAAAAAGAACCCAAATAGTTCTTTTATTTTAATTTAATATCAAATGATTTATTTCTAATTGTAATAATAGCACTAATACTATCTGCACTACTAATATTACTATTTATTTTAAATACTAATTTATCCGTATAACCATTAGGATTAATTAAAGACACATTACTATAATAATCTTTCCCATTAAATGTATATTTAATTCTCATAAAATCAGCAAAAAAGTTCTTAAAATCTTTATTAGAATATGCCATATAAGTAGCTTCATCATCTAAAAGCAAACTATAATCCATAACCATTAATGTTAGCTTTCCTATTTCATTTTGATTTATATATAAATCATTACTAGATGTATAACAATTATCAGCATTAACACAATACTGATAATTATAAGAAAATCTTCCCATTAAACTATAATTAATAATTGCTACTTTCGATTGTTTCATTTCAGTATTATCTAAATTTATAACATTTCCCATATTTATATCTAAAGTTTCTACTTCTCCATCAATAACTTCTGGTGATACTCTAAATTTTTTAAATGCTACTCCAATTCCTCCCTGTGAAACATCCGTTCCAGAATATGCTTCTAATTCATATTTACCCCCATGAACTAAATTTTTATCTATCTCATAAACTAAAATATAAGTGTTTTCACTATTACCCTTAATTAAAGATCCCCCATAAGGATTACCTAAATCAGCAAAATAATTTCCCATTGTAATTGATGGTGAAATTCTAAGTGTATTAACAACTAATTGAACATTCGCATAATTAAATGTTTTATCATCTCTAAATCTATTACTAACATTAATTTTAACAATCACATATGTTTTATCCTCTTTTATAACTTGTCCTCTTAAATCTAAATTAGAAATATAAGCCCCTTCCATTGATATATTAAGATACCCAAAAGAAGTTGCCTCACCCTCTTTATATACCCTATCATATACTTCTTTTTTCATAAACATACTTGTTACAATTACCCCCCCAATAACAATAAAGATAATTGTAAAAATAAACTTATTCTCTTTATAATAATATTTTAATTCTCTTAAAAATCTTCTAATATTTCTTTTTGTCTTATATGTATCTCTTCCAACTAAAAACTCAAACTCTTCACTATCTTCAGCACTAATCTTTAAATCTTCCAAGTCATCCTTAAAATTAAACTGCCTTATATTAAACCCAACCCCACGAATTAACACATAAACAATAAATATATACTGCCCATAATAAATAAGCATGCTTAAATCTCTTAAGATTCTTGCAAAGGTATTATCAAGTGTATCATTTTCAATCATTCCAAAGACAACAAAACAACCTGTAATAAGAGCAAATAACCCTAAATAATATAATATTCCCATATTATATAATCTAGTTGGCTTACTTTTATTTTGTAACACCAGCGATAAAGTTATCAAAATAGCCAATATTAAAATAATAGCCAAATATATATATATATTTATATAAGTACTAGTTAAATTAGATAAAACAATATTAGCCCCTACCATATATCCATTACTAACATAATCCCTAAAGAAAGTAACTATTCCTCTAGTAGCAAATGCTAAATAAAGCATTGGAATTAATAAAATTAAATGAATCATCCTAAAATGTTTAATAATAAATGCATAAGGCTTTTTTAATATCATTTCTAACACCTACCATCTTAATTTTAGCAAACTAATTGACCTTTGTAAATTATTTTAAAAAAATATTACGAAAAGTGTTGACAAAAAACAGTTTATCCTTTAATATAACAATCACCAATTCACTTAACAAGGCGAATTGGTGCTAGTATCACACTAGTCAACCCCTTTTTATTCTTTTTGAAGCTGTCTTCAGGGGGCAGCTTCTTTTTTTTTGCCTAAAAAACAAAGAATAGAGCCTAAACTCTATTCCAGTATTAAGATAGACCTAAGAAGATCTACTTGCCCATATATGATAGTTAAGCAATATGAGCAAGACATTAATTATTTTTTATTATTTTATTTATTTATCAAGTATTTTCTACTACATATGGATTAGTATATGTTCCATCACCTGATAATTTTATATTAGCAGAGAGATTTATTACAGGTCTAACGCCACGAGAGTAAAGTACACGATGACCATTTACATTTCCATTTATATCAACAAAGAACATATCTGAAGAAACAGTATCAAAATGACATGGAGACATTGTCCAATAATATTCCCCTGTATATAAATAATAACTAGTATTAGATATACCTACTGTACTTCCTCCAGTGCCTCCAGCATATACTACTTCATCACTAGTTATAAGTCCTACTGGATAAGTTAATTTTTGATTACCATTCGAACTTCCTACTACTGTGAAATTATCATTATTTTGACTACATTTAAAAGTTGGTGTTTGATTATCCCAATTACTTCCATTAGTTAATCTTACATATGGCGCATAAGATGTATTTAATGTACCGGTTCCATTTCCTGTATAATAACTTCCTACTTTTTTTACTTCTCTATCATTACAAAATCCTGCTTCTTTATCTAATAATCCCACTAAGTCATCTAAATTCGTATCTTCAACAAACCATCTTTCTAGCTCTTTTAAAATTGTACTTTTATTATCATTAGCATGAGTTGTTGTGTAATCATCAGAACTACTTCCGTACATATATCCTACATACATATTATCTCCACTATCTGAATTAAATGCACTCGTAGATGATAACTGCGTATTTGAACCTGTTGCCTCAGTACTTGTTCCGTTATAAATAATCCTAATTGAGCCATTTCCATTTATTCTGATAATTCTCCAGTATAAATCTTTTCCTTCTATTGTTTGCCCAAATTTAATCCAATTATCATTTACTATTCCTCTAAAGTAATAAGTATTTCCTAAATCATCTTCACTTATATATAAATCAGATTTATTGTTAGTTGTCTTATGTTCTATTTTATCTGGACCCGTAAATGGAATTTGAATTTCATTTATACTTCTCTCCATTAAGATAATATCCTTAGCAGGTTCTTTTTCAAAATACAAATAACATTCTGTTCCTATTTTCTTAAAATTATCTATATATAATCTTTTATTTGATATATCCCAATTTGGTATTGCTCCATTACTACATTTACTCTTATCTTTGTTTATTGTATATCCTTCTTGAGGTATATCTTCTACTTTCTCATAACTCCCATCTTCTTGTTCTATATATGCTGCAAATATATTTACATCTGCCTCTGTTTCTGATGCTTCTATTTTTAACTCTCCTTTAAATGATTTATCTAACATATCGTCATTTTGAATCTTATCTTCATTTGGATATTCAATTATCACATAGTAATATATATCCGTTCCAGGTTCTTCTGTTGATGTTATAAATTGGTCTAATGCTATATTTACTTTTTCTGATACTTCACTTATTGGTATTTCTCCTTCTTGTATTACTTCTCCTAATTCTTCTTCACTATTTATGCTACACTCTTCATATAGCATTGTTCCTCCTCCTGTTGGTTTTCTTACTTCATTACATTTTATATCTACATTTAATTGTTTACTTGATTTATATACTTTAAACTTTAATTTACTACCTAAAGTATTTGTTCCTTCCCATATTATATTAAATGGGATTAATTCATTATTTCCTTTTGCATTTACTTTTATTCCTGAAGCACTTTGATGTCCTGGTAACATATCATAATCTTCTATATTTAATATTCCCTCTATAGTTACTTCGGAATTCTTAATATTGGCTGTTAATACTTTTGTTGTTGCTCCTTCTCCTCCTGTTAACATTTTTCCTACAAAATAGGCTAAAGATATTCCTATCCCTACGATTAATATTCCCAATACTATCAATACTCTTTTATTCTTTTCCATAACTTTTTTTCACTTACCTTTTCATTACAATTTCTAATATATTAGAGAACCACTCTTTATAATAAAATTATAATATCTCAAATATTAAAAGTCAAGAAAAATATCGCATTTTGAACCATACAATTTAGAGTTTTGATAATTAATGAGAAAATATAATCGGTGATATAAATGAATTTTGGAAATAAACTTAAAGAATTAAGAATGGAAAAAAACTTAACACAAGAACAAATAGCGAATATTTTTGGTATTGCAAGAATAACATATAATCATTACGAAACCCAAGAAAGAGTGCTTCCTTTAGAAAGATTAAACGACATAGCAAATTATTACACTGTTTCTATAGATTATATTTTAGGTTTAAATAATACTAAAAAATATAAAATTATAAATAAAGAATTAGATAAAAAAATAAGTGGATTAAGAATCAAAAATTTTAGAAAAGAAAGAAAAATCACTCAAGCAAAACTTGCCAATATTTTAAATACAACTCAATCAACTATTGCCGATTACGAACGCGGAAGATATTTAATTGCTACTCCTTTTCTATATGAAATATGTAAAAAATATAATGTTTCTGCTGATTATTTATTAGGAAGAATATAAAAAACTATTAAAATTTATGCTTTAATAGTTTTTTATTCTCCTTTTAATAACCAATCAACAACATTAATCTTTCTTATGCCATTATAATCAGCTTCTAAATCCATATCCAAAGTCAATAATATTTTAGGATAATAATCTCCTGTTTTTTGTAATGACTTAAGTTCTCTTTCTAAAACTTTCTCATCTCTAACAGACAATGCTACTTGATAATATTTTAAACCATCTCTATTTTCAGCTACAAAGTCAACTTCTAAATCATCCACTTTACCAACATATACCCTATAACCTCTTCTAAGCAATTCTAAATATACAATATTCTCTAGTATATGTCCCATATCACTATCAGCTTTTTTACCCAATAAATAACTTCTAAGCCCTACATCCACTGCATAATATTTATAATCTCTTGCAAGCAAGTTCTTTCCTTTAACATCAAATCTTTCTGCTTTATATATTAAAAAACTTTCTAAAAATGCTGTTATATAATTCTCTACAGTATGATTGCTTGTATTAATACCTCTACTAGTTAAAGTATCACTTATTTTTTTAGTTGACACAGGACTACCTATACTATCAAACAAAAACTTTATAATACTTTCTAGCAACATTTTATCAGAAATATTATTTCTTGCCATTATATCTTTATAAACAATTGTTGAAAATATTCCATCTAAATATTTATCTATATCATTAGGATTATTTTTAAGTATATCAATATTCCCAGGCATTCCCCCATTCTTCATATAATCTAAAAACAATTGATAATAATTATTATCATTAAATGCTGATACATATTCCTTAAAAGAAAGAGGCAACATTTTTATTTCTACATATCTACCAGATAAAAGAGTAGCAAGTTCTCCAGATAATAAATAAGCATTTGAACCTGTAATATAAACATCAACATTCTTTTTTATATATAAACTATCTACTGCCTTTTGAAATTCTAAAACATTTTGTATTTCATCCAAAAATACATAACAATTTTTATGCTTGTCAATTTTCTTATCTATATAACTATATAATTCTTTATAATCTTTAAAATCATAATTAGCATCTTCTAAATTTATTTGTATTATTTGTTCATCACTTATACCAATATCTTTTAAATACTCAATAAATAATTGAAACAAAGTAGATTTCCCACTTCCTCTTACTCCTGTAACAATTTTAATTAAATCTTTATCTTTCCATCTTTTTAATTCTTCCAGATATTCTTCTCGTATTATTATCTTTATCACCTTCTATCTATATAGTTTTTTACTTATCTTTCACTTAATTCTTTATAATAATTATATCTTTTTTTAGCATATTCTTTTTGTTCATTTAAAAGTTCTTTAGCTAAAACATCGTCTTTAATTTTTAAAGCATTATATCTAACTTCATTATCTAAGAAATTTTCATAATTATCAAAAATTGGTTCTTTATTATCCATATAAAGTTTTTCTTCAACTGGATTATAACGCATTAACAAAGTATAACCAACTTCACTAGCTATTTTCTCTTCTTCAATTGAATGAGCCATCCCTGTTTTTATTCCTTGTTCTATACAAGGAGAATACGCGATTAATAAAGCAGGTCCTTTATGTTCCATTGCTTCTTTTACTGCTTTTATCGCCTGCATCATATTTGCTCCCAAAGAAATACTTGCAACATAACAATTAGGTATAGCCATTGCAATTCTAAATAAATCTTTTTTAGTTGTTTTCTTTCCTAAATCTGCAAATTCTGCTACTTGCCCTATTCTACTTGCTTTACTAGCCTGTCCTCCTGTATTAGAATATACTTCTGTATCTAAAACTAAAACTTTAATGTTTTCATTTGTCGATAATACATGGTCAAGCCCTCCAAAACCTATATCATAAGCCCAACCATCGCCTCCAAGCGCTAAAACTGTTCTCGCTGGAATATAATTAATTAAATCTTTTAATTTATCAGGTATAGGTAAATTAATAAGTTCTTGTTTAACTTCCATAGTTTTCTTGAAATCATCTTTATTATTTAAAAATTTCTCAAATTGTTCTTTTACTTTAGGTTTTACTTTATCCATTTCTTCTTGCATTATTTTAACTATTAAATTTCTTTTATTTTCATAAGATAAATGCATGCCTAAAGCAAACTCAGCATTATCTTCAAACAATGAATTAGCCCATGGAATAGTATAAGGTGTAGATGGTGCTGAACCCCCATAAATGCTTGAACATCCAGTCGCATTAGCAATAACTAATTCATTACCATATAATCTTGTTATTAAATTAATATATGGAGTCTCTCCACAACCGGCACAAGCTCCACTAAACTCTAACTTAGGTTTACATAAACTTGCCCCTGCTACATTAAATTTATTAAATATTTCTGGATTTTCATAATTATTAAAATAATTATTAGCGTTCTTTTGCTTATCTAATTCTATTGGTCCAAATTCCAAAGCTTTTTTTCCATTTTTTCCTGGACATTCTGTTATACATAATCCACATTCTGTACAATCTACTTCACTTACTAATATTTGATAATTATATTCTTTATTAATTAAATATGGAATAGAATCACTATCTTTATCTTTTTTAATAAAAGCTCTAATAACCGCATGAGGACACACAAAACTACATTTACCACACTGAATACAATTTTCTTTAATCCATTTAGGAGCCATCTTATTAACTGCTCTTTTCTCAAATCTACTTAAACCATTTGGAAATGCTCCATCTTTAAAACAAGCTAATTCCCCAACTGTTAAAGAATCTCCCATTCTTTTATTAATTTTACTAAATATATCTAAACTTTCTTGTTTTATTGTTTCATTAGAAACTTTAATTTCAATTCTTTTTAATTCTTTTTTAGCTTCTTTAATTGCTAAAATATTACTCTTAACAATATTATCTCCCTTAGTTTTAAATTGTTTCTTAATTCTTTCCTCTAATATTGCCAATGCTTCATTTATTCCCAAACCATCTAAAATAAGCATTTCCATTATCCTACTTATTTTTCCTTTAATTCCACACTCTAAAGCTATTTTATCGGCATCAACCACCAACAATTTAACATTTCTATCTTGAATTATTTTCTTATCTTTATTAGAAATTGCCTCTAATATTTCATCTTTATTTTTATTTGTATTAATAATTATTATTCCATCTTTAACTATATTATTAATCATCTCAAACTTTTTAAAATATTCCAATTTTGTAACCACTACTAATTTAGGATTAGTAACATAATAAGGAGCATTAATTTTCTTCTTTCCTACTCTTAAATTACTAACTGTAACTCCCCCTGATTTTTTAGAATCATAAGAAAAATAACCATTAACAAAATAATCTTTTTCCCCAAGTATTTTCAAAATATCTTTTGATGCACTAACCATCCCATCAGAACCATAACCATATATCAAAAATTCTTCAACATCAAGTTCTATATTATAATCTTCTTTAGGTAAACTAGTATTAGTTATATCATCAATAATTCCAATTGTAAAATTATTTTTTAATTCTTTATCTAACATTGTATAAACACTTTTAATATCTGCTGGAGTTGTATTTTTACTTGATAAACCATATCTTCCCCCAACTACTTTAATATCGATATCTTTAAGAGCATTAACAATATCTAAATATAAAGGCTCTCCATTAGCTCCCGCTTCTTTAGTCCTATCTAAAACTGCAACTTTCTTTACTGTTTTAGGAAGTACTTTTAAAAGATAATCTTTACTAAAAGGTCTATATAAATGAACGGTTATTAAACCAACTTTCTCTCCTGTTTTAATTTCTTTATCCACCACTAACTTTATTGTATCTGTAACACTTCCCATGGCCACAATTACTTTTGTTGCCTCTATATCTCCATAATAATTAAATGGTTTATAATGAGTTCCCATAATTTTATTAATTTCTAACATATAATTATTTACAATATCTGGTAATTTATCATAATATTTATTTCGAGCTTCCTGCGTTTGAAAATAAATATCTTCATTAAAAGCTAGTCCTCTTTCCACATCTGTTCCAATATTTAAAGCTCGATTCTTAAAATCATTAATTTCTTCCCAAGGAATAATATTCTTTAATTTATTCACATCTAACTCGGCAATAGAACTAATTTCATGACTAGTTCTAAAACCATCAAAAAAATGCAAAAAAGGAATACTTCCTTTAATCGCCGCAAGATGGGCAACTGCTGCCAAATTTTGAGCATCAAATACATTTGAAGAAGCGAGCATTGCTACTCCTGTTGGCCTCATCGCATAAACATCACTATGATCACCAAAAATTGATAAAGCATTCGTAGCAACCGTTCTTGAAGCTACATGAATAACACCCGGAAGCATCTCTCCTGCTATCTTATATAAATTAGGCATCATTAAAAGTAATCCTTGACTAGCCGTAAAAGTAGATGCTAAAGAACCACTTATTAAAGCTCCATGTAATGCCCCTGCTGCCCCAGCTTCACTTTGCATTTCTATTAATTTAACCGGACTATCAAATAAATTCAATTTATTTTCTTTTAAACTATCAATATTTGAAGCCATTGGACTAGAAGGTGTAATTGGATAAATTGAACATATCTCACTAAAATAATAAGCAATATCACTACAAGCTTTATTTCCATCACAGATTTTCATTATAATCACCATCTTTATTATAACATGTCTTAGACTTTTTTAAAAACTATTTTATCAAATTATTTAAAGCTTTTATTTATAAACCCCCACAACCACCATATTATCAGGCACATTTCTTAAAACTATAGAACCTGCTCCAATAACAGCATTTTCTCCAATTGTAATATTTCCTAAAATGATACTCCCTGCCCCAATAATTACATTATTTTTTATGGTTGGATGTCTTTTATCTTTATCTTTTCCTGTTCCACCTAAAGTAACTCCATGATAAAGCATTACATTATCCTGAATAACTGCAGTTTCTCCAATCACGACTCCTACCCCATGATCTATAAAAAAATTTTTTCCTATCACTGCTCCTGGATGTATCTCTATTCCTGTTCTAATCTTTGCTCTTTCACTTAAAAAACGTGCTAAAAAATAAAACTTATGTAAATAAAGAAAATGAGCTATTTTATAATAAATATAAACCTTAAAAAAAGGATAAACTATTACTTCCCAATTACTATGTATTGCCGGATCTTTCTCTTTAATAATATTTATTAAATTTTTAAAAAATTTTATCATATATCTCACAATATAAGATATGAAAAAAACTAGAACTTGTCTAGTTATCTTATCTATTACTTACATTATGATATATTTCTGTAACATCATCTATTTCATCTAACATTTTATAAAGTTTATCAAAAGTTTCCAAATCTTCTCCTTGAAGTTCTATTTTATTTTTAGGATACATTCCTACTTCATCAATACTATATTCTATATTACCCATTAATTTTTCTAAAACATCTTTAGTATTATTAATATCATTAGGATTAACACTTATCGTTAATTCTCCCTCTTCTACTTCAAATTCCACAGGTTCTATTCCTGCCTCTAATAAAGCCTCAAATATTTCTTCTTCTCTATCTGTTTTAAAAGATAATATGGCTAAATAATCATAATTATAAGAAACACTGTTAGTGACTCCCAAACTTTTATTAACTTTATTAAAAGCCGCCCTAACCATACCAACAGTTCTATTAACGTTATCTGTTAAAGTTTTAATAATCAAAGTTGAAGCTCCTGGACCAAAACCCTCATAAATAACTTCATGATAGTCTTCTCCACCCATTCCTTTAGCCTTATCTATTGCTCTATTAATTATATCACTAGGAACTTGTTCTTTCTTTGCTTTTTCAACAATTCTTTTTAAAAATACATTAGATTCTATTTCTGGTGTTCCTTTTTTTGCTGCTAAATATATTTCTTTAGCATAAGTTGAATATAACTTAGCTTTCATTGCTCCTGTCTTTTGAATACTTGCTTTTCTTACTTCATAAGCACGTCCCATAATATTCCTCCTAAAATTCGTTTTTCATTATAACATTATCCCTGAATTATGTCTAGTCTAATAAACAAAAACTTAATTTTTTTGCATAATCATATATAAAATTTCTTTTATTATAACCTTTCTTTATTTTATTTATTATCTTTTCAACTTTATATATTTTATAATAATTAATCTTATTCTCTTCCATAATATATTCTAAAACTCTAATAGTTGTTTCTTTATAACTATGAGCTTTAAAAAATCTTGCCACCCTCTTATATAATTTATCACTTACTTTTCTATTTAAAAATTGATAATACTCTTCTCTTCTTCTTTTAAAAACAAACTTTTCTCCATCATAATTCTTCAATATTCTTATAGTATCATAATACCCCATCTTAATATTTTCTTCAATTCTTCCTGGATTTAAATCAATAACTCCTCCCAAATTTCTTTTAGATTCAATAACTACTACATTTGCATTATCAGGATAATTTCTCGTTATTCCTATTCCATGAACTTTCACTAAATAAACTTTTTCATACCCTTTATTTAAAAGCATATTAACCGGACCTAAATCATAAAATCCTCCATCTAAATAATAATTATCATCAATCAATTTTTCTTTCTTAAAAAATGGCAAAAAAGAACTAGCCAAAATATAATCTTTTATTTTATCTGGCTTCATATCTTCTTTAAACAAATAAAGAGGCTTTAAATCTTTAAATCTAACTGTACAAAGTCCAAATTCCATATTACTATTAATTAATTCATCAACATCTATATTATTATCAATTACTTCTCTAAGTCCTTTTAATTCTATTCCTTTATTACTTAAAATCTTAATAATATTAGCTAAAGTTAATTTCATAAAATTAGTATTAACTTTTTTGCCTAATAATAAATTTACAAAATCATCTGAAAATCCAAAAACATGAGCCATTGAAAGACCTCGCCATATCTTAGGCAAATCTTCTCCATGCCCACTTGCAATAACTGCCCCATTTATAGCTCCAATACTAGTACCACATACTCCATCTATTTTAAGCCCACACTCATACATTGCCATATATACCCCTGCTTGATATGAACCTCTAACTCCCCCACCTTCTAAAGCAAGTCCAATCATCTATATCTCTTCCTCAAAACCCACACAAAAGGTTTAGCAAGTATTTTAGCTATTTTTCGCCCTTTAACATTTCTTTTAAGTTGCATATAAAATGACGATAAAGAATCACTTCTAAATTCTAATATTTCATCTAATTTATCACTATCAGTATATACATGCGAATAAAAATTTTTATCAATAAATATTAAATTAAATAAATAAGCAAAACTAAGTCCATAAATATCTAAAACATGAGAAAGAATTTCTCCATATTTTCCTTTTAGTGAATCTCCTCCCCCCGCATTATATATTTTTTTATTTATTTTATCACTATTATTAAGTGCACTAACAAACATATATGCTGCATCATTATCCGTTATAGCTTCTACATAACTATTTCTCTTAACATTGTACATAAAAGCTTTACTTTTTGGATTACAAAGAACTAAAGGAAGTCTAATTATACTATAATTTTTTAATTTATTTTGAATTAGTTTTTCAATCTTAATTTTATTCTTACTATAATAATCAATTGGAAGTACATTTAATTCTGACTTAACATCTGCTGTTGCAACATCACCATATATAGTCGTTGAAGATGCATAAAAAAGCATACAATCTGGATTATAAAAATTTATTGCCTTTACAATATTTTCAGTTCCATTATATTCAATTAATTCACACAGATCTTTTTTAATGTCGGCAAGTGGTGGCATAACTCCTGCTAAATGAATAATATAATCTTGGTCTTTTACTAACGCCTCCATAAGTACTGTATCATTAATATCACCATATATTAAATTAATTCTTCGGCGATATCTTTTTAACTTTTTCATTGCCTCTTTAGTTCTTAAATCAAGGGCGGTAATTTCATATTTTCCTTCACTTAACAAATATTTAATAACTTTTTGTCCAATAACTCCTGCTGCCCCTGTAACTAATACTTTTTTCATATATACCTCCTATATAAATAATGAAACTATAAGAATAAGTGCTCCAACCCCTAAACCAGCCATAGTTTCATGTTTTCTAATTGCACATTTAATCTCCGGTAATAATTCCCATAAAGCAATATATATAAGCATACCCAGTGTAATAGAAGTAATAATACCAATAATTAAATCACTAATGCTTCCCACAACTAAAAACATAATTCCTCCTATTAAACTTGAAAGAACAAGCCCCAAAGTTGCTAATTTATTTTCTTTAATATTCAAAGTACTAAAAATATGCATTCCAAGAGGCACATTATGTAATCCTACGGAAACCGCAATAAGAATACCTACTCTTAAATCACTTATTGTCATCCCAAATATTGCAAAACCTTCTAAAATATTATGTAATATTAAACTTAAAATAGTAATTGTTCCTACATGATGTTCATGTTCTATATGTTCTTTCTTATTTTTCTCATTATCTTTATGATTGTGATGATGATGGGGAATCATTAAATCTAACCCTTTTAATATTAAAAATCCCACTAAAGCAAAAATCAAAAATATAATAAAACTTTGACTAAGTGAATAATCTTGAAACAACTCTATTATTTCGGGCACTAAATCAAAAACAATAAGCCCAAACATAATTATAAAAGCCATAGCAACACTAAAATGATTAAATTTATCTTTATTTTGGACTTTAGAGGCTATTACCCCTCCAATCAAAAAGAATAATCCCGCGATTAAAGTTAAAAATATTCCATAAATTTTATCCATGATTACTCACTTCCATAAAATATTCTAAATAAATTATACTATACAAATATACGTCTGTCAAATTCAAAAACATATTATTTTCTCGTTAAAACAACAAAGCTCTCTAAATGATATGTATAACTAAACATATCTAATATTTTATAATCTTTAATTTCATACCCATCAAGTATTTTTAAATCTCTAATTAAAGTATATAAATCACAAGAAACATATATAATTTTATTAGGCATCTTCTCTTTAATAAACTCTCTTGTCATACTACTTAAACCACTTCTTGGTGGATCTACTATCAAAGTATCAAAATTAACATTTAAATTATTAACTATTTTACTAGCATCTCCCAAAAAGAATTTAATATTATTAATCTTATTTATTTTAGCATTAAAATTCCCATTTAAAACTGCATTTTTAACTATCTCTACACTATAAACTTCTTTAGCTTTTAAAGAGGCCACAATACTCAAAGTTCCAACTCCACTATATAAATCTAAAACTACACTATTACTATCTATATTTTTACTTACTAACTTAAATAATTCTTTAGTTATATATGGATTAACCTGAAAAAAAGAATCAAAACTCACTTTAAATAATTTATTATCTAATCTCTCATAATAAAAATCATCCCCATAAATACATTTATTATTATAAACAATACCCACTAATTTAACTTTTTCTTTTAATTTAGCTATATCAATATTATAATTATTTTTTAACGTTTTAATAATTAAAAGCACTTCATTATTACTATTAACTCTAATAGTTAACTCTCCATCTTCAATATTTAATAATTTATAATTCTTAATAACTTCATTTATTATTGGACTCGCAATTAAACACTTATCAATCTCTACCAACTCATGAGTACTTTCTTTATAAAAACCAATTTTATTATTAACTATTTTTAAACTAAGTTTATTCCGATATTCAAGTGGTTTTGAATTTTCTACAACATCAATCTTACCATCATAACTAATCTTATTATTATCAAGAAAACTTCTAACTTTATTATATTTAAAATCTAAAGAATCTTTGTATTTATAATAAAATAATTGACACCCTCCACATTTTTTAAAATAAGGGCATAAACTATCAACTCTCTTAGAACTTTTCTTTTTATACTTTATAACTTTAGCTTCACTATATTTTTTCTTATCTAAAATAATTTGAATATCAACAATTTCTTCCGGTAAAGCATCTTTAACAAAAACAATTTTACCATCTAAATGAGTAATACCTCTCCCATAATAATCTAAAGACTCTATCAAAACATTTTCGTGCATATGCATCACCTCTAAAATTATAACACAAAATAAAAAGATGTTGTATCAATTATCCATAAAACTAAATCTTATATAACAAAAATATCAAAAAAACTTCCTATTTTTAGTGATTTTTAAAACATAATATGTTATACTAAAAAACAGAAAGGATGATTTTAAATGAATACAAATCTTATTAAATTTTATTTAACAGCCAACAAACTTAAAAATATTATTAGAACTGGCTGGTTAGAACTTAAAGTATCAAGCGACAGACTTGAATCAGTTGCCGAACACATTTATGGTTGTTTAATTTTAGCTATTGGATTAGAAAGTGAATATAAATTTGATTTAGATATGCTTAAAGTATTTAAAATGTTAACTTTAAAAGAATTAAAAAAAGTTAATTTAAAAGAAACAACAACTAGAGATTATCTAAATGAAAATTATCAAGAAGAAAGTTTAATTGAAGCAATTACTAAAATAACAGAAGGATTAATTAAAGCTGAAGAAATTAAAAGTCTAATGCAAGAATATGAATTAAGACAATCAAAAGAAGCAAAATTTGTTTACCAAGTTAGTAAATTAGAAGCTGATTTACAAGCTAAAATTTATGATTTAAATGGATACATGTCTTTAGATGTTGCTAAAGAAGATGCCAAATATTTTGGAGAAGAATTAGCAAACGAAATTATTCCTAAAATGCAAAATGCTAGTGACGGATTTATTTTATATGATCGTCATTTATATGAAGATGAAATATTTAAAGATTTATCTAATGAAGTTGAAAATATAAAATCTTTATAAAGTAGCAAAAACTCACTTTTCTATCTAAATAGTGAGTTTTTTATTATTTTGTAATTTAATGCTCCATACCATAAAACTAATTTTACTATATTAAATCTCTTATAATCAACTAAAGATACAATTCTAGCTCCTAAACTACAACCAATCAATATAAAATTTTTAAAATTATATTTTTCTTTTAACAAACTTAATGTAGTATGAAGATTTGATAACATATTAGTTATAGTATAATCTTTGTAATCACCACTTGACTCACCACAGGCGACAAAATCAAATCGAAAGTTATCAATTTTATTTTTGTTTAATTTTTATGCTAATTTTACAGTAGGTTTAGAATTTTTATTACTATCTAGCATGACAAATAACAGCAATAGTTTTATTATTGCTGTTATTTATATTTAAAGTTATATTATTATCTTTATATATTACTTCTTTTTCCATAATAGCCACTAGTTAATATCAAAAAAATTATCTAGCCCTATTCTTATAAATCCATTCTTCAGGAGTATATACTTTAGCAACTTCTCTACACCAAGTCTCAAATGTTGCATATCCATTTGGTCTAGAATAAAGCCCCTCAGCAACAATTCCGGCATGAGAATAAAGGGCTTGTGAAAGCTCACTCTTTAATGCTTCTACTTTACACATTCTACCAGTCATTTGTAAATGTTGAATTTCCGTTCCAATTATAATATTGTATACTTCTCTTAAAGCATCACTAAATGCTCTTTCGTATTCCTTTTCAGTAAAACCACTATCATAAGAAGTTGACTGACCATATTTAGTAGCATATAACCAATAATGAGCAAATTTTATTTTTTCAGCTCCCAATCCCTCAAAAGAATATTTGTTACCATCTTTTCTATCTATAATATAATAAGTATTATTTTTCGAATCAATTCTAATACCATATCTATCATATAATCTTTTTACAGTATCAAAATCATATTCCATTCTATTCACCTCTTATATAACATAATTCTATAAACATATAAATATTTTACATACAAATCAAATATTTTTAAGCTTATATATTTTATTAAGTATTAAAGAAATTATCTATACCTATTACCCCATCATAATAATTATTCATTATCTCTACACATAAAGCCATTTTTTCTTTATCTATTCCATTGTTATTTTTATAATTATTTACTATATCATTAAATAAAGCATCATAATAGAAAGTTATAGAATTATATTTAGAAGCTACTAATAAATCAACTAATTCTTTTACTTTATCTACTATATCTTTTTCTATATTAGCCATTAAATAATCATTAATATTTACTTTTTCACCATCAATTATTATTTCATTATTTAAAATACTTGCTAATTTCTTTTGAATTGGAAGCTCATCATTTTTAATATCATTCATTAGATATTCTTTATATTGCATAGTCTTTTCTACTGCATATTTAGATATTTCTTTTTGTTTATTTTCTACATCTTTAGAAATTAATTTCCCAATTACAAAATCATTTTTAGCAGTTTCATTAAATTCTATTATTTGGTTATTACTTGGATCAATTAACACCCAATATTCTGGTTTAATATTACTATCTTTATCCCAAACATTAGCATTATTTTTAGTAAGTAACACTCCAATATAAAGATTATTGTCTTTCACTCTTAACATCGGATAAAGTGGTGTATAATCTTCTAATCCTTTCTTTAGTTTTTCTTGATTTACTATTTCTAAATAGTTATCTAATTTTAAGTTATTCATTATATCTCTCCTTTACTTTACATCTAGCGCTATATAAATAATATTTAATATTACTTTCACTAGAATTTAACTTATAACTTATTTCTTTTATTGAAAGGTCATTACAATAATATAATTTAAATGATAAATATTCTTTAGTAGTTAAACCAATATCATCAAGATTATCAATTATCTCTTTATAAATTATTTTATCTAAATAATTTTCACTATAACTAGTATTAGCTTTATCTAAAGAAACATTATCTTTCTCCCTGATATAATTCTTAACTTTTAAATACCAAATATTATGAGCTATTTTCCATATTAAATTATCCAATTTCTCAATCTGAATATTTTTATTAAAATATTCAAATATAGCCAAGAAAACATTATTTGTTAAATCTTCTGCATCTTCTTTATTATTGGTCTTTTTTATTGCCCAAGAATAAATTTTATCAAAATACTTATCATAAACTACATCCATAAATAATCACCTTTCATAAATATAGTGTCAAAAATAATTAAAAGGTTAGTAAATTTTTTTTAATTTAATAATTACACGCTCCCTATCTACTAATTCCATAATCATTTATGTACAATCTTAATTGTTTATTGAAAACTTTCCTTTAATTATGTTCTTATTTATAATTATATCATACTTTTTAGATTTATAAAATTAAAACACAAAATTTTTAAAAAATAAGAACTGAATAAAACAAATTTACTTATAATGAAAATAAAAAAGATGTTATATCCAATTTATCTAAACATCTTTATCTAACTTGATTTAATCTTGTATATTCATTTGCTAAAAAAAGAATAAACTAAATTAATAGCCATCATGTATCTTTCTAAATCTTCAATTTCTTTTATAAAAAATATTATTTAACTCTTTATATAAAGCAAAGCATAATAATACTTAGTTTCTTCATTACTCATTATTTTAGTATACTAAAAACAAAATTTTTATATTTTTTTCTTAAAATGCGTTTCAATAAATTCTTTGTTTTTTTTCGCTTTTAAATATTCCATAGTAGAACTCATCATTTTTTTAGTGTTGTCTATAACTTGTAAAACATATTCATCAGAAGCTTGATTATCATTTAATATACTTAATTCACTATTCAAATCCTGTAATAATACATACAATATATTATTACACTCTTCAGCTAATTTTGAAGCCTGTATTACTAATTCCAAATTATTTGATGATAGAGAAATAGTTTTTCTATTACAATCTTTTAATTTACCAAAACTTAAAGAATTCTTAATTTGCATATAAGCAGTATAAATACTATATTCTGTATCAAAAAAAGTGCCAAATCTAAACTCACCTTTATTATTTATAACATTATTAGCATATCTTTGCCAAATAGTTTCTAAAGCTTTAGACATTTGCAAATTATAATTCTGTAATTCCATATAATCCTTACAATTGCTTTTAACAACGCAAAAATAATCGTTTATAGTCTTTAAATTAGCAGTAATAAAAGGCAATCCATCAATTTTATATATAGTTTCTTGTAAAGGGCAATCCCCCTCTCGAACTTTGTCTATAGCTGCATTTTTTATCAAATTGTATGAATCTACAAAAAATTGATTATCATCTATTATAACTTTAATTTGTCTAATTTGTTCGCTTACAAAAGAAATTGCCACATTTCTATCAGCAATAGAATGCTCTACATTAATTTTATCACTAACACGATAATTATTGATTTTATGATCATAACTTTCCTGTTTCAAAGGAAATCCAAATTGTTTTCTAAATAAATCTCCCAATAAACTCATAATTACTTCACTTTCTATTTTTTATCTCCCGTTAATTTACTAGCATCATCTGCCGCTTTATATGCTTGATATCTTGCAGAAGTTTTTTCTGTAGCTTTTCCCTCTTCAAATTGATTCAATACACGATCAATTCGAGTTGTTTCCGTAGCAATAGTTGATTTAACTGACTCTTCTTGTGCAGCTTGAATATCTAACAAAGAATTTGAAGATTTAGCAGAGCCATCTGCTCCATTAATTCTTGTTCCACTAATATCTCTAGCTCCCTCAAAAAATTCCATAGAATCCATATCTAAAGTTCTTGTTATTGTACCACCTTTACCATCACTAAAAGTATAAGTATGTGAATCCACTCTTTCAACTGTACCAGTCGCAGCATCATAAACTCCACCAACACGATCATGAAAATCCCTAGCCTGACGGAATAAAGAACCGATTTTTGTAGAGTCACCCCTAGCTATCTCGCCATCAGCATATTTAACCCACATTCTATCTTGAGCGGCCTTTAACTCAGCATTCAATCGAGCCATCTCCGCAGTACTAGCCCCATTATCTCTTCTACTTTGAACATAATCCATTAAAGTCTTATAATTTCCAGCTATAGCTTTTCCCGTATGATCTGTTATAGTATCAACAATCGCCGAATCTCCTTCAGCAATTTTATCTAAAGCTTCACTTTTAATTTGACTCCTTAAATCAATAAATCTCTTATTTAAATCCTGATTTTCTTTTATTTGACGAATAGTTTCATCTGCTCTAGAAACATTAATTTTATTCAAATCTTTTTGATGTTGCAATTGACCTATCAAAGCATCATCTACATCATATTGTGCACCAGCAACTAAAGTTCTTACAACATTACCATCAGCATCTCTTAAAACAATATTTTCTCCTGTATCATTTTGGACAGTCATTGCAGAACCATCAATTCCTATTCCATGTTCAATATTTCTATCTGCCTGTTCTTTTAATGTTCCAAAGCCAAAAGCCTTACGCACTCCATTCTGAGCATTCATACTAAACCTTTGACTTCTATTTAATCCAGCATTTTCTTGTAATTCTTTTGCAGCAATTGCAGCTTGTCTCCTTTTATACTGATTACCAATTGCATTAAAATCCAATAAGTTTTTTGCCTCACCTAATTCATTATAAGCTCTCATGCCTGCCATTAAACTTCTTCCTGCAAGTCCACCTGCAACAAAACCTAACCCTTGTTTAAAAGTCTTCAAAGGATTAAATTTCCCACTATCAAGACCAGTAATTTCTTTAATTATATTTGGTGCTTGCTGTATAAACATAATAATACCCAAAAATATTAAAACCTGCGCTACTAAAAATACTGAAACATCCATTGTTCCATCAATAGATATAATACTACCAAAATTTTTAACAACTATATCCATAATCCAAATTGCAAAAAATAACACCGCAAGCCTCATAAAAACTTCTATATATATTGAAACAGTTGCTTTAAGCCAATTAGAAAAAACTTTTCCACCCTGATCTCCTGGAGCAACCCTACATAAAATAGGAATTGGAGCAATAAGCTCACACACAGCCAATTTTATTACTCGCAAAGCAATATCAAAACAATAGCCAATTAATACAAATAAAGAAAATATACCCGCTAAACTACTAAATAACCATAAATAACTTACACTACCATCTACAACTGCACTTTTTAATTGTGCCAAAGCAAAATAATCTCCAGTTGTTTCTACATCATCCCAAAAATCATTAAAACTTTCATAACCTTCTACTTTTATATTTGGACAATTATATTCTCCACCTTCATAACTACAACCATCTTCACTAAGATTAGGATGCAAAAAACCTCCTAACAAGGTAGCTCCTATACGACTTCCACCTTCATCAATAATTGTTCCACTATCTTCTCCACTCCCATTAGAATTAGAGCCTAAAACAATTTTACCAATTGTATTTTGAGAAAGTATAGCATTTTGAAAACCATAAGCAAATTCAAATATTGTTGGAACAAACGCAATTAGAGCAATTGAAATTACAACATTTTTAATTATCGCCACTGGAGATTGCTTTCCTTTAGTAATCTCATCAGGATTAACTAAAGATCTCAATAAAGAGTATGCTAACATAAACATCATTACAATTCCAATAATGACATATACTCTACTAATAAAAGTATTTATTGCCTCAGTATCATTAAAAATATTAGAACTACTACCACATAAAGCTAGTATAACTTTATAAACCCAACTAATTAAAGAATATATTATAGCATCCAAATTTAACAATACTCCTATAAAAAATTCTTTAATTGATTCTCCTATATTAAAAAAATCAAAAGCCATTAGCATACACATTACCTCCTATTTATTTTGTCAAGCAACTAGGATCAGTTATAATTCCAAATAACTCAAATATAAATTCCACTATAATCGGAATAAAGAAAATAATTACAACTATAATCAATCTCTTTATTGCTTTATAAAAAGCCTTTTTTATTGAATCTTCTTTATCGCTAGTAGCCGATTGAAAAAAGTCAACAACAGTTAAAGCAAAAAGAATTAATATAGCAGCATACTTCATTAAATTAAATGCAAAATGCAAATAATAAGCGGGATCTGTTGATTTAGCTATACTTCCTAAATAACTACTACATTCTTCTTCATTTTCCATACTAAAATCCAGTATAGAGCCTACCTCGCTAGGTGTACTAGAAGTACTTTCATTTGAACTACTTCCATCTTCTTTAATTCCTGAATCGACACTACTATAAGTTATATTACTACGAAGATAAACAACACAATCAGTACTAAAATTTTCATTACAACTATTAACTATACTATAACTATTTAACTTATCTCCCACAATATGCATTTTTAAATATAATGTTTCAGTAGTAGAACAATCACTAATACTGCCAGAACTTATGGGAACTTTAACATTATCCTCAGTAACAAAAGCAGACGTTCCATCACTATATTCTGTATAATTCAATTTCGAAGGAGAATTTTTTTGATCATTAGAGCCACTAGAATTACTTGAAGTTTTAGTAAAAGAACAAACAGATTTTCCCGTAACACTTGAATTAGTTTCTCCTTCTTTTAATTCATTGTAGACAACTTTCGACTTTGACTTATCTAATACTAATTTATAACAATCAGCACTATCACAAGTAGCTAAATCAACATAATAATTTTGCCCATGCTTATCTCTACTCAAATCAGGCATTCTTGCAAACCTTAAGCCAAGAACATCTTTACATTTAAATTCTTTATTACTAAAAAAATGGGTATAACTAACACTACCAGCATAAATTTTATAAGCTCCTGTATTCCCCTCAAAACTACTTAACTTCTCATTTTTAAACTTAATAGTAACAGACGGAACTAAAATTCCTATGTCGGGATATTCTTCAGTATTTTTAACATTATAATAACATACAGCGTTATTAACACTATAATTACCGCTTTCATCTTTTTTTAATTTACTATAATCAACTGCAAATATATCTTTAGGAAAAAAACAAAAACTTGATATCACTAACAAAAGCAATAATAATTTATTTTTCATATTTATCAATCCTTTACTATACATTCATTGGGATGTAATATACAATCAGTACATACTTTAAATTGGGAACCTTTATAAGTATCATTATAATCTATAACATTTACTATAAAATCAACAATGGCAGGAACAAAGAATATAGCTATTCCGGCGATAGAACGTATTGCTAATGATTTTGCTGCTTTTTTTATTTCGTCATCTTTACTGGCAATCATTGCTTTACCAAAATCGATACAACCAAAAACAACAATAACTATGGGTATTACAACTTTTAAAATAAATAATATCCATCCCATAGCTCTAAAAATTCGACTTACTTCTGCTCGATTGCAAAATGTTTTAGTATCAAAACCTTCAGTTTCAGTTGTGCTGTCAGTTGTTTCATCACTATTACTAAAACCTCCACCTCTATCAGTACCATCTCCAAAGCCATTAGCTAATAATATCGTTTTATCATTATCATTGAAATTTAAAATATTATCATAATTAATTTCCGCTTTTGTTGTATTCACAAATAAGAACCAAGTTAAAATTATTACTAATAAATATTTTAAACTCTTCATAAACTCCTCCCAAATATCTCCAAAAATTTTTAAAATCAACCATAATCATTATAGCAAACTTTAATATAAAATACTAGATAAAAACCATTTTTTATTGATTATTCTAACTTTTTAGTTATATAATATAATAAATTAAGAGGTGCATTTATGAAAAGAAATTTAAAGGATTATCAAAACATTCATTTAATTGGTATTGGTGGAGCAAGCATGTACTGCATCGCCGCCATGCTTAAAAATGATGGCAAAAATATTACAGGAAGCGATTTAAATGAATCTCTAAACACCGAATATTTAAAAAGTTTAGGTATTAAAATCGCCATTGGTCATGATTTAAATTTATTAAAAAATGTTGATTTAATCATTTATACTGCCGCCGTTAAAAATGACGACCCCGAATTAATTTATGCCAAAGAACATAATATTGAAGCGATTGAAAGAGCTCCATTTTTAGGAGAATATACCAAAGATTATGAAAATCTAATATGTATAAGTGGAACTCATGGTAAAAGCACCACTACTAGTATGGTAGCGTCCGTATTTTTAGAAGCAAACTTAAATCCTACTATTCAAATTGGTGCTTCTCTAAAAAAAATAAATGGCAATTACTACATCGGCGATAAAAAATATTTTATTTTAGAAGCTTGTGAATATGTTGATTCTTTTCTCCATTTTCACCCTACAAGCGAAATAATCTTAAATATTGATAATGACCATTTAGATTATTTCAAAAACATCGAAAATACCAAAAAATCATTTAAAAAATACACCGAACTATTACCTTCAAATGGCTATTTAATAGTTAATATCGATGATAATAACACTCAAGAATTATTAAATACCTCTGTAAACCTTACAACATTTGGTATTGATAATGAAAAAGCTAAAGTAAAAGCTTGTAACATTTCCTATTCTGACCTAGGTTTTCCAACTTTTGATGTGTATATTGACAATGTCTACTATGATACTATTACTTTAAGTGTCCGTGGCAAACACAACATTTTAGATGCTCTAGCAGCTATCAGTATTGCCCTAAACTACAACATTGAAAAAGAACCTATTAAAAAAGCTTTAAAAGATTTTACAGGTGTAGGTCGTCGTTTTGAATATTTAGGTGAATATAAAAAAGCCCATTTATTTGATGATTTTGCTCACCATCCAACTGAAATTACTACAACTTATAATTCTTCTAAAAGTATAAATCATAATGAAACTTGGGCCATTTTCCAATCTCACACTTACAGTCGTACCAAAGAACATTTAGAAGATTTTGCTAATATTTTAGCCAAATTTGACCATGTAATTATTTGTGATATTTACCCTGCTAGAGAAACTAATATTTGGAACGTCAAAGAAGATGATTTAGTAGACTTGATAAAAAAAGAAAATCCTAATGTTATTCATATTCCTACCTATCAAGAAATAGCTAATTATTTAAAAGAACACATCAAAGAAAATGATTTAATCTTAACCATTGGTGCTGGTCCAATTAATAAAGTTGCTCAAATTCTTTTAAAAGAAAAAGCCTAAAACTTTGCCTTTTATTTTATTCCGAACTTTGTTATAATAACTATAGTTATTTAAAATTTTAAATACATTTTGGAGGAATTATGAAAGGCTTAAAATATATATTATTTATTTTTCTTACTTGTTTATTATTTCCAAATACAGTTACTGCTTACAAAATAGACAACCATTTATATCAGGATAATGATAAAACGATATTATTAGCTAATGGCTTTGGAGATAGCACTGATAGAGGTGGAGGTTTTAGTAATAGTGATGAAACAACTGATAGCACAACTGAAACTGAAGGTTTTGATACTAAAACATTTTGCAATCGAGCAGAAGTAAGTCGAATTTTTAGAGCTATGGGATGGATATTATTTATTTTAAAAGTTGTAATACCCATAGTTATTGTTGTTTTTGGTTGTATCGATTTTGGTAAAGCAATGATTGCCAGTAAAGATGACGAAATAAAAAAAGCAGCAAAATCATTAGCAATACGTTCTATCGCCGGAATAGCTATATTCTTTGTTCCTGCCATTGTTGATTTTATAGTAAATGTTATAGATTATAACGATACTTATAAAGGTTCTCAATTTAAAGTATGTACTGATTGTATATTACATCCCAATGAATGCGTTGTAAAAAAGTTTGAATATAAAAAGCCTGCTCAAACACAAAAGCCTACTGAAAGTTCTAATTCACAGCCAAATACAGATTCCAATACTTCTGAAAGCCAGAATCCTTCAACTAATCTCAATGTAAGTTCTGGAACCAACACCAAAACTTTAGGAGGAATAAGCTACATCGAAACTGTTCCCGAAAATGCTAGTAGTAATTTACCATTAATTATATTTTTACATGGAACTAGTGAAAAAGGAAAATTAGCTCAAGTTATGAATTTAAAACCCGTTACTTTTGTAACATCAAATCAAGCTTTTAAAAATGGTAAATTCATTTTTATTGCCCCAGTTCTTCCTAGTAATTATACTTACTGGAAAGATATCCAATCTAAAATTATGAACATTATTAATACTACTGTTTCAACATACAAAATAAATAAAAACAAAATAATTATTATGGGTTTTTCTCTCGGTGGTGTTGACGTTTGGAATTATGTCTACCAAAATCCCAACTTTTTTTCAGCCGCAGTTCCTGTAAGTGGTTGCCCAATATATTCAGATATCAGTAAATATACAAATACCCCTATTTGGGCAATGTCAGGAAACCAAGAAAGTACGTATATATCTTGTATGAGTAATTTTGTAAATAGTATCAATCAAAGTGGTGGAAATGCTAAATATTCTTATGCAGGTACCAATCATGCTGGCGCCCAAAGCTCATTTCCAAACGACAATGTATTCACATGGGCTTTAGGACAAACTAAAAAATAATATAAAAATGATACCCAAAATATCATTTTTTTCATTTTAAAAATCAATTACAAATTACTTTTTCATATTCCTCTAATATATTTAAAAATTCTTCTTTAGTTTTAGTTTTACAAATTTTTTCTTTATATATTTTGGCTTCTGGCATTCCTTTAATATAATATAGCGCGTGAGTTCTAATCTCTAATAATGCCACTTTCTCATTTTTATCTTGTTCGAGCAACCCATAATGTTTTTTTATCATTTCTATTTTTTCTTTATTAGTAGGTTTATCTATTAAAACACCATCATTTAAATAAGCCAAACATTCTTTAAATATCCATGGATTCCCCAAAGCCCCTCTTCCAATCATTACGGCATCACAATTAGTTTCATCAAGCATTTTTTTAGCTTCTATTGGACTAGTTACATCTCCATTTCCAATCACAGGAATATTCACATTTTCTTTAACTTGCTTTATCACGTTCCAATCTGCTTTCCCTGTATAACCTTGAGCTCTAGTCCGTGGATGAACTGTAATCGCCTTTGCCCCATTTGCCTCACATATTTTAGCTACTTCTACTGCATTTATACTATTACTATCCCAACCACTTCTTATCTTTACAGTTACAGGCACATTTACAGCCGCGACTACTTCTTTTACTATTTTCCCAATTTTTTGAGGATTCTTAAGTAATGCACTACCTGCTTGAGCTCTAAGTGCTACTTTAGGTACAGGGCACCCCATATTTATATCAATTATATCGGGATGCATCAACTTTTCAACTATCTTTGCCGCTTCCACAAAAGTTTTTACATCACTACCAAATATTTGCTGCGCTATAGGTCTTTCTTTTTCACTCATTTTAAGTAAATTAATAGTTTTATCATTATTATACGTAAGAGCATTAGAACTAACCATCTCGGCAAAAATTAAACCGGCTCCCATTTCTTTAACTATTTTTCGATAACTAGTATTAGATATGCCAGCCATTGGCGCTAACACCAATTGATTTTTAATTTCCACATTTCCAATTTTCCACATATAACCACCACCTAACTAAAAAAGAAGCCATATATTAAATATAGCTAATTAAACAATCTACCACTCTATTTCTACTTCATCCCCCGTATTAAGCATAAAAGCATTGGCATCATCTTTATCTATATGTAATTCATAAAAACCATTATCCGTTACTTTAACAAAAGCTTCCATAATTCCCCCTTTATCATTTTCAACTTTTACTTTAACTAAATCTTCATGTTTTAATTTTAAATCTTTAGCTTTACTAGAATTCATATGAATATGTCTTTCTGCCTGAATACAAGCATTATCTAAAGTAACTTCTCCTTTAGGGCCTATCAATGTAATTGTCTCACTATCCTCTAAATCTCCACTTTGTCTAACTGGAGGATTAACCCCTAAAACTATCGCATCACTTCTAGATATTTCGACCTGATTATATTTACGAAGTGGTCCAATTAATCTTACATTTGGTATTTCTCCCTTAGGTCCCTTTAAAGTTAGAGTCTGAAATGATGCAAACTCCCCAATTTGATTTAAAGGTCTTTTCATTGATAATGCCTCATCAAATAACTTATCATATATTTCTTTTGTTAAATGCACGTGTCTATTACTAACCGCCACCGTTACATAAACTTTTTCCTTTGTTTTTTTAACCAACATATTATCACTCTTTTCCTCTTTAATTGTACCATTTTTTTTCTCAAAAAAGAAGAAGTAAAAACAAACTTATTTATTAATATATACTTTTATGTTAAAATAAACAAGGTGATAAAAATGGAACCTATTATAATTAGTGCTTGTACTGATGCCGGTGTTCATATAGATGGAGCAAGTCTTGGTGCTTATAATTTAGGAAAATATTTAGAAACTCAAAATAAAGAAGTAATTTATATTAAAAACAATCCCAATTTTATTAAAGAAAAAGAAACTACTAATCTTAAAAAAAATCTTCAAGCTGTCAATATTTTCAATCAAAAACTATATAATACTATCCTAAACAACAAAGAAAAATTCCCCATTATCATTGGAGGTGACCATTCTCTTGCCATCGGAAGCGCCCTAGCAAGTGCAACCATAAATGAAAATATTGGTCTAATATGGTTTGATGCTCACCCTGATTATAATACCTTTGAAACAACCATTACAGGCAACATCCACGGATTACCTCTCGCGGCTATTAACAACTTCCACAATGAAGATTTAACCAAATTTACTAATAACTATATTAAACCTGAAAATACTGTCATTGTTGGTGCTAGAAGTATTGATACTCTCGAAAAAGAAAATCTAATTATCAATGGTATTAAAATTTTTACTACTAAAGACATAAAAAAATTAGGAATCAATCATGTTATAAAAGAAGCTATAAAAATAGCTACTAAAAACACATCTAAAATCCATATAAGTTTTGATTTAGATGTTATTGACCCTAATATAGCTCCCGGTGTATCTGTTCCTGAAATAAATGGCTTATCAAAAGAAGAAAGCTTAATAGCTCTTAATCTCTTTTTAGCAAATATTTCTCACATCTGTTCCTTTGATTTAGTTGAATATAACCCTTTAAAAGATCTTAACAATAAAACATATAATATTGCTATTGAAATACTAAATACTATTTTAAGAACACTAAATTAAGTACTAATTTGAAACAGCTTCTTTTTCATATTCTTGAAAAGCTTCTAACAAACATTCTGTATCCGTTTTACAAGGCAAATATTCTGTCCCATATTTTTGTCTTGTTTCATTTCCCTTACCAGTTATTAATATAACGGCATCAATATTATCTAAAATAGCTCTTTTTATCGCAGTTTCTCTATCTTCTATTATTTTGTAAGCTCCTCCACTTTCCTTGACATATCCTGCTATTTCTTCACATATTTTAGTAACATCCTCTGGTCCTGGATCTTCTGCCGTTAAATATGTTATCTCTGAATTAAGCCCTGATAAAAGTCCTAAATCATGTCGTCTAATCTCAGCTTTACCCCCCGGACACCCAAAAACAGTAATAATCTTTTTATCAGGATATTCATTTTTAACTGATTCATACAATTTTTCAAAACTAAGCTTATTATGCGCATAATCAACTATTCCTATAATCTTTTTATCCCTTGTTATATGCACTTCCATCCTGCCACTTGTTCTAGCAATCTTCAATCCTTCATACATATTTTCATAAGGAATATCTAAAATATAGGCAACCCCTATCGCGGCTAGAGCATTTTCGACATTAAATAATCCCGGCATTGTTAAAACAAATTCTTTATCAAATTTTCCTGTTCTTACTTTAAAACTAGTTGTTATATAATCTATTTTTTTAATATCATAAGCATATATATCTGCTGCTTTATTTTTAGTACTAAAAGTAATTATATTATCTACTTCTTTAGCTTTTTCTAATACTTCATCTAATCTATCTGTATCTAAATTTAAAACTAAATTCTTAACTTGTTTAAAAAGTTTTAATTTTGAATAAAAATAATCATCATAATCTAAATGTTCTATTGAACTTATATGATCTGGAGAAATATTTAAAAACACTCCTACATCATAAGTTACCCCATATACTCTCTTAAGTTTTAAAGCTTGACTACTAACTTCCATCACTAAATCATTTAATCCTGCCTCTACTGCATTTGCCATAATTCTTTGCAAATCAATTGACTCAGGACTCGTAATTAAAGCTTCTTTAGTTGTCTTTCCATCATAAACATCAATTGATGAAACAATCGCCGTATCTTTATTCTTATCTTTTAAATAATTATCTAAGATACTTTTCACATAATAAGCCGTCGTGGATTTTCCCTTAGTTCCTGTAATACCCACCACTCTTAATTTTTCTGCAGGATTATTATAATAAAGAATAGATATAAGTGCTAAAGCCGCTCTAATATCTTTTACAACTATATAAGGATAATCTGGCTCTGTTAAATTAGAAGCTTCACATACATATAACATAGCCCCTTTTTCTATAGCTTCTTCTAAATAAATAGACTTATATTTAATCCCTTTACATATATATAAAGTATTATCTTTAACTTCTCTAGAATTATGCGTAATATTTTTTACTTCTTTATTTAATAAATCATCACTAATATTTAAAGACTCTATTAAATTATCTTTTTCTAAAACCTCAATATAATCTTTTACCCTAAAAGTTTTCATCCAAACCTCCTAAATTACTCTCCCAAATACTTCTTAAATTTCTCAAACTGTTTTTTATCTGCTCTTTTAAGCCTCATATATCTCTTTAAATTATTATCTCCTTTATAATACAAAGGATTAGTTATTTTCTTTTCTTTAACTAATTTTTTCATTTCATCCACATATTTCTTATCTTTAACATAAGTATAAGCAATTTTAATAGGAATCATCGTCCAAAGATGTTTATTATCAGCAATTGTAAAACCAGTATCTTTATTATATATATAATCTTCAGTAATATATTTAGCTAAATTATAACCAGCCCCCGTTACATAATAATTACTTCTTCCCTGTCTTAAATTAATTTCAAATACTCGGTAAGTATTATCTCTTGTATCATATTTAATATCAAAATTACTAAAACCTACATAATGAATAGCCTCTAAAAATCCTTTTATTTTCTCTGCTAATTCTTCATTATATTCATTAATAACTACGGCATGATTCCCAATCCCATGTGGGGTATGTTCCTCAAGCATAGTATGCCCTAGACTCATTAATTTAACTTTTCCGGATTTATCAGAATAACAAGTCATAACTCGCATATAAGTATCATCCCCCGGAATAAAATCCTGTAATATTAAAGTATCACTATAACCCGCCTTATATATGTCATCTATTACTTTTAATAACTCTTCTTCTGACTCTATTTTATAAACTTTAAACTGTCCTGGAAACTCATGAAGAAAATAATCGACACTATTAGAAGGCTTAAGAATAACTGGATATGCAAAATCTAATTTAAAATCATGTCCCATTTTTTTATTATAGATAAAAGTTTTAGGATAATCTAATCCATATTTTTCACACATCTCATAAAAACATTCTTTTTTAATTAAATCTTCCATTAAATTTTTATTTATATAAGGAATAATAAAATTATCTCTTAAACTTTCTCTATTCTCAATTATATTTCTAACATAATTATCTCCACATCCCAATAATATTAATTTTTTATTTTTATTTAAATCCGCATAATCATTTAATACTTTAATAAATACTTCTTTATTATCTATATCAGAATGAGCTTCAAAATCTACTATTTTACTTTGAAAACTAGGACCTGTATAAAACTTTCCTATTACTTTTGTTTTAATTTTATACTCTTCATGAAAAGCTCTTGCCATACTATAAGTATTTATATCACTTCCCAAAAGTACTGCCCCAAATTCTTTATCTATTATTTTCATATTATCACTTCCTAAAACACTTATATTATACTAAAGTAATAAAGATAAGTCAAAAATTAATTACTATCTAAACCTAGAAATATCTGGAATTTGACAACTAATTGTTAATTTCCTTTTTTATTTTATCTAATATCTCTAATTCACTAAAAGGATATTTAACCCCTTTAATATCTTGATACTCTTCATGCCCCTTACCAATTAACACAATTAAATCTCCCTCTTTAGCATAATTACAAGCATATCTAATCGCTTGTTCCCTATCATCTATTTCAATATACTTAGCATTAACTTTATTAAGCCCTAACTTTATATCTTCATTAATTGCACTTATTTCTTCAAATCTCGGATTATCCATCGTAATAATACATAAATCACTATAGGCCCCAATTACTTCTCCTAAACTTATTCTTCGCATTTTTGGCCTATTTCCTCCTCCTCCAAATACGGCAATTAATCTTTTTGGTTTATACTCACTTAAAGTTGCTACTAAATTTTTAAGACCATCTTCCGTATGAGCATAATCTATTAAAACTTTATAAGTTTGATTAACCATCACCAGTTCCATTCTACCCCTTATTTTTAAACTTAATAAAGATGTTTTAATTTTATCTATATTTATTCCAAGTTTAAGAGCGACCATAATAGCCGCGAGAGCATTATAAATATTAAACTTCCCCGGTAAATTAATTTTAAACTCTTCTTCTAATAAACCCTTTGTTTTAAATACTGAACCAAATATTTCTTTATCATTAACTAACGCATATTCTTTAACCTGCAAATCTGCCTTACTATTAATCGCATAACTATTAATATTAGAACTTACTCCATCTAATACTTCTTTTAAATACTTAGAATCATTATTAACTATTACTTCTTTACTATTTAAAAATAACTTATTCTTACACTTAACATATTCTTGGTGATTTTCATGTTCATTAACCCCAATATGATCACTAGTAACATTAGTTAACACTCCTATATCAAAAGTAAGACCAAAAAGTCTTTTGAGCTTAAAAGCTTGACTAGATGCTTCAATAATTACATGCCTAATCCCCAAACCTTTCATTTCTTTTAAATATTTAACAACCAAATAAGATTCTGGAGTTGTATTTTTTATTGGTACAATTTTATCTAAATACTTAATCCCAATACTACCAATTAATCCAGAATTTATTAAAGAATTATCTAAAATATTTTTAATTAAATGCGTAGTAGTTGTTTTACCAGCCGTTCCTGTAACTCCAATTAAAAACAAATCTTTTTCGGGATGTCCAAAATAGTTAAGACTAGCTAAAGCTAAAAATTCTCTTGTATCATTAACTTTAATTACTGTTACATCTCCATGGATTTTCATTACCTTTGCTACTACAATTACTCTCGCTCCTCTACTTATAGCTTCCGGTATATAATCATGTCCATCTGTATTAAATCCCTGAATTGCAACATACATATCACCTTCTTCTACTTTCCTACTATCATACTTAATATCTTTAATATCAACATCTAAATCACCCTCAAGAATTGTATATTTAATATCTTTTAATATTTCTAACGCTTTCATTTATTAACCTCCTCTATAAATGAATTTGAAAGACTACCATCAAATACAAAATTAGTAGTTCCAATTACTTTGACTTCCCCAGTTTCCTTATCTAATTTAACTTCCAATGTTCCCCCGATTTGTTCTACCACCACCTCATAATCAACTAAACCTAATAAATGCGCTATTACAAAGGCTGCTGCACACCCTGTTGCACACCCAATAGTTTCTCCTGTGCCTCTTTCCCATTCTCTAATCTTTAGATAGTTTCTCTTCTTTATTTCTAAAAATGTTACATTAGTTCTTTTAGGAAATATTTGATTATTTTCTATCAAAGGTCCATACTTTTCGATATCTAAATTATTTAAATCTTCTACAATAGTAACTGTATGAGGATTTCCCCATGATAAACTACTTAACCAAAAATCTTTATCAAGCACTTTAACTTTTTCATTAATAAAATTTTCTTTATCTATTTTAACTGGTATCAAATTAGTTCTAAACTCTGGTAATCCCAGATTAGTTTCAATCACATCCACTTTATCATTTTTTATTATTAATTTTAATTCTTTAATTCCCCCCAAAGTTTCAATTTTTAAAACCCTTTTAGTAGTTAAACCTTTTTCATAAACATATTTTGCAACACTTCTAATCGCATTGCCACACATTTCTGCTTCTGTTCCATCTGGATTAAATATGCGCATTTTAAAGTCAGCATTTAGACTTTTATCAATTAAAACTAATCCATCTCCCCCAACTCCCAAATGTCTATTGGTAATTTTTTGGGCAAGAGAACTTAAATTAAGTATTTCTCTATCAATCATATTTATATAAATATAATCATTTCCATAAGCTTGCATTTTTGTAAAATTAATCATTTTATCCCCCTCAATCTAAAGCTTGTTTCAAATCATTAATTAAATCTTCACTATTTTCTATTCCTACCGAAAGTCTAAGTAAAGTATCACTTATACCCAGTTTTTCTCTAATTTCTTTAGTTACTTCAGTATGTGTTCTACTCGCCGGATGGGTCACCAAAGATTCTACTCCTCCTAAACTCTCTGCAAATAATATCAAATTAATTTTCTCTAAAAACTTATTAACTGTTTCCATTGTATCAAGTTCAAAAGAAATCATCCCTCCAAACCCCGTTGTTTGTTTTTTAGTTACTAAATAATTAGGATGATCTTCAAACCCAACATAATAAACTTTTTTTACTTTTGGATGATGTCTTAAAAACTCTGCTACTTTAAAAGCATTGCTACTATGTTTTTCCATCCTAATCGCCAGTGTCTTAAGACCTCTTAACGCGAGCCATGAATCCATCGGGGACAAAGAAGCACCCAAAACTGCATTTTGATTCTTTAAATATTCAGCCTGTTCTTCTGTTTTAACCACTACTACCCCAGCAAGTACATCATTATGTCCTGCAATATATTTTGTCGCACTATAAATAACTATATCGGCCCCAAAAAGTAAAGGTTTTTGATAATAACCTGTCAAAAAAGTATTATCTACCACGACTGTAATGCCATGTTTATGCGCTAAATTAGCAATTTCCTCTATATCTGCAACTTTCATCATCGGATTAGTAGGTGTTTCAATAAGCATCATTCTTGTATTAGATTTAATATTTTTCTTTACTTCTTCTATATCCGTAAAATCTACCTGATTATATTCTATTCCCATCGTTTTTAATGTATTTTCGCACGCTCTAACAGTTCCTCCATAAACATCATCCGAAATTAATATATGTTCCTTACTTTTAAGCATTGTTAAAACAAGGGATACTGCCGCCATCCCACTCGTTACAGCAAAAGCCTTATAACCTCCATCAAGTATTGCCATTGTTCTTTCAAACTCTTCTCTTGTTGGATTAATAATTCGACTATAATTAAAATTAGTATTTTCTTTTATTCCAATATGTCTATATGTTGTTGCTTGAAAAATAGGAAAACTTATGGCCCCTGTAACTGGATCATGCCCCAAAGCCCCTCTGACTACTTTAGTATCATCATGATATTTTTCTTTTTTATCATAAACCGTATAATTAGTAAAATTTTTCATCTAATTCCCTTCTTTTACTAAACTATATGAAAAAACCTAGTAATTATTATTTTTTAGTGTTAAAATTATAACCATGAAAAAATTACTAATTAAATTAATTAAACTCTATCAAACTATTCCTGGCGACTTCCACAATCATTGTCGTTTTTACCCCACTTGTAGCAACTACGCAATTGAAGCTTTAGAAACTCACGGCTTTTTTAAAGGCACATATCTTACTATTAAAAGACTATTAAAATGTAATCCTTTCAATAAAAAAAGTGGCATTGACTTAGTACCACCTAAAAAATAATTACTCTATTCTTTTAAATCTTGGACAAAAGAATTTGCTTTCTTATCTAATTCTTCTAAAGTTGTATTTAATATTTCATAATCATAATTATAATTATCTACATTAGCATCTGAATAATTAGAGCTAATATTATCTAATCCCTCTCTTTTAATAAGCAAAGTTAAAGCCCCAAATTCTTTAACTGCTCTTTTTATTTCTTCTGGTTCTCTTATATGAATAAACATTATTTCTTTATCTGTTGTTTTAAAATTTTCTACTGCTTCTTTAATACTATTAAAAGCCATATCATTATATTCTGTCGTCAAATGTTTTAAATCACTTAAAAACTTTCGATCTTTATCCGTTTTAGTTCCCGTCCAACCAACTATTTTTGCCAATTCTTTAACTTTATCTATCGAAGAAAAATTATAAACCAAAGCATATTTGCTAACTAACTCAACAAATGTATCTTTGCCACTTCCCCCTGTTCCATTAATTATTATTATTTTTTTCATAATTCTAATCATTCCTTTCGCTTCACTTTGTTTGCTTAAGCCACAAACGAACATGAAAATATCTTTCTTTTT
>CANRIB010000008.1 GCA_947630575.1 uncultured Bacilli bacterium | reverse complement strand
TTGTACTTATTTATGGGAACTTTTTTATTAACATACCTTATATCATGATAGACGGGAACTTATTTTTTTATTCTTCCAATTTTTAAATAATTCTTATACTGAAAACATGTTTAAATCTGATGGCTCTCTTAACCCTAAATATAACTCTTTTAAGAAAACTGGTCTTATTGCCTCTATCTTTGAAGACCATTGGCCTTCTTTTTATTCTAATAATAAAGTTATTATTGATAAATTTCGACCTAATGCTAATACAGAAGTTCATAAAGTTATTAATTGCTACAACAAAAATTTAGGTTGCTCTGTCTATGAATGTCCTAATTGCCATGATATGATTTTAATTGGCCATACTTGTAAATCTCGTCTTTGTTCTTCTTGTGGTTATAAATATAAAAATAATCGGGTTGAAAATATTTTACAAACTGCTTACAAATGTAATCATCGTCAAATTGTTTTTACTATCCCAAAAGAACTTCGTAATTTCTTTTTCTTCCCTTTTTCAAGTAGAATTGATATTCTATTTAAAGCTGTTAGAGATACTTTATATTCCATTTTAAATGAAAATTTTAAATTTTCTAAAAAGAAAAATAAATTAATTAAATACAAATCTAAATTTAATTTTATCCCTGGTTTCTTCGCTTTTTTACATACCTTCGGTCGTGATTTAAAATGGAATCCTCATATCCATATTTTACTCGCTGAAATTAAAATATCAAATAATTTAGTTTTAAAATGGGATTATTTTAATTTTGATGCTTTATCTATTCGCTTCCAAAAAATTTTATTAGACTTATTATCTAAAGAATTAGGTAAAGATTTTGAACCTTTAAAATCTAAACTTTATAATAAATATAAAAAAGGTTTTTATGTTTATGCCGAAAAGAAAAAATTTAAATCTTTAAAAGATGGTATTGAATACGTCACTCGTTACTGTGGTCGTGTTCCTATAAGTGAAAACAGAATTATTAACTATGATGGTAAAGTTGTTACTTTTTCTTATATAGACCATTATGATAATTCTTATCATGAAATTACCATCTCTGCTCAAAAGTTTATTCTACTTCTTATTCAACATATTGTTCCTTATCAATATAAAATTATAAGATATTATGGTTTTTATAGAAAAAAACAACCAATTCATGATAAAATGATATTGTTAATTAATAAAACAAAAAGACATATTAGAAAAACATTACTTAAATATGGATTATCTATTTTAAAAAGCTTTAATAGAGATCCTTATAATTGTCCCAAATGTGATACTAAAATGGATTTTGTTTTTGAAGTTACCTGAAGGAGAAAATATAAATGGATATTGAAAAATTTGATTTTAAAAGTTATCCTTTACCTTTAAGTGGTAAAGTTGTTATTTACATTTGTCCTAAATGTAAGCACAAATTTGAAGCCCCATTAGAAGCTGTTTTAGAATTTGAGGAAGAAGATGAATGGAATAATCTTCCTATCTCTACTCCACCTTATACTATTTGTTCTAAATGTGGCAATCAATTATGTGTTCCAATGGATTATAAATCTAAAAGAGGTTATCATCATATCTACAAAGATAATTAATTAATTATTAAATATTTTTTTAAAGCTTTTTAAAAGCAAGACTTTCGTCTTGCATTTTTAGATTATTGATTTTTCTTTCGACATAAGTTCGTCTCATTTTTTATTTAAAATTTAAGGATGACTTTCCTATTATATAAAAAAAGCGAAGAGAATATCCTCGCATGGAATTTAATCTTGCCTAAGAATAAAGTTTTTTATTGTTTATATGTTTATTTAGTGTTATTCCTATTTTTTTAAAATGTTCAGTAAATGTCAGAACGTATAATGCTTTTGGAAGTTTTTCTAGTTTATTAGATACAGGAATATATACTTTTCTTTCAGTTCCTGTTAAATCTTTCTTTAATTGTTCAGCTAGCTCAGGCCAAAAAGCATTTTTTGTATTGAAACTACTGCAAAAAGAATTAATTGATATATATTTTATCTCCTTATAGTTTTATTTTCTATTTCAAATTTATTTGATAATCCGTTTTTAAAAGTATAATAAGGTCTAGTACCAATTACTTCAATACTATTACCATTAACATAAATAGCGTCTTCTTCTGGAAGAGCAATAACTTCACCAATTTCTTGTGAAAATTTGATTATAGAATTAGTAAAATTTTTGAATCTTGCTTCATTTTCTTCTTCGGTCAATTTGGCTTTCTTATTTGTATAATGTGGAAAAATTGAAATGCCTGATATAGAATTAAAACCTTTAGTATCTGTTAAATTAACATCATTGGAATCCATACTTGATATAATATTTATATCATATCCAAATATAACTGCTCCAGCACTTCCACCAATTACAATTCCATCTTTATTAACATAATTTTTGATATTATTAAAAGCACCACTTTGTTTTAAGCCAAATAATAATTTATAGGTATTTCCACCTCCAATGAATAATGCAGAATATTGTTGCAAATCTTTAGATGCTAGTTCTTCAAAACTTCTAACCATTTCAATATTAGGAACAGATACATTTACTAATTCACTTTGAATCCACTCATAACAACTATCATAAGGATGATTATTTTCATCCATAGCAAGGGGGATATACAATATTGGTCTTGTATGATCTATTATTTCATTAAGTTTTTGATTTGCTAGTGTATTTTGCTTGCCAGATCCTCCTCCACAAAGTAACAATTGCATTTTATTCACACCTCCATGTATATAAATTATATCATATTTTATATTGTATAACATCAGAAAATTATATAAGATATTCAAGTTTTTTAGGTATTAAAAAATGACTACGTTTGTAATCATTATTTTTCTTCTGTTAAACCATATTTACGGTTAAATCTTTCAATATTACCAGTTTTTTTAACTTTTCCTTGAGCTCCTGTATAGAATGGATGACATTCACTACAAACTTCAACTTGAATATTATCTTTAGTTGAATGAGTTTTGAAATTTGCTCCACAAGCACAAGTAATTGTTACTTCTTTCATTTCTGGGTGTAGATTTTTTTTCATAGTTTCCCTCCCGCCATATCAAATTTTTTGACATAGTTATTTCGTTTGTCTTTAGTATTATATCATATTATTGGAAGTTTGCAACTAAAAATTTAATTATTCTTTAAAAGTTATATCATAATTACTTGGTCCTTCGATACATTTTCCATCGATATTAAAACGAGAGCCATGACATAAACAATCCCATGTTTTTTCTATTTCATTAAAGACTAAACCACATTTTAAGTGAGGACATTTATTTAAAACTATGTGTTCATTATTTTTTTCATCTTTATAGATTGCAACATTTTGATTATTTCTTTTAGTGTAGATAACTTGAGAGTTATTAACATTATTTTTGGTACTTTTGATGATGGCTTTAATATTGCTTTTAATGTCGATTGGAAATCTAATAAGTTTACTTAAATTGAAGTTTCTTTTTGGTGAGAATAACGAAATGTAGGGATTATCTTTTTTTAAGATAATATCTTTGATAATGATACTAGCAAGAATGGAATTAGTCATACCCCAAGTGTTATAACCACAGGCGATTAAAAAGGTATTATCTTTGGTGATACTTCCTATATATGGCATATAATCATTAGTTATAATATCTTTATTACTCCAAAGATAGTTAAATTTTTTTATATCTGTTAATTTATTAAAATTATCTTTGATATTAGTTATATTACTTGATATATAACTGTTTTTTAAGTATATTAAATAATTATTTGGATTATCTTCATGGTATCTTAATGATATAGTTGGTTTATCAATGTTTATGGCACTGATGTTTTTGAAGTTAGTCGTTTTGGAAGCACCAATGTAAGACGTTTCGATATGGCTTTTTATTGGTAAGCAAAAGGGAGTTAAAAAATAAGGGTAGTGAGTCGCGATAATTAAATATTTGGCTTTAATTAAATGATTATTGGCATAACATTCATAATAATTATTCTTTTTATTAATACTTTCTAATTTGGTATGTTCATACATGCTTTTTTGATATTTATTTTTCCAAAAATCAAGATATTTTAGAGGATGAAAAACATAAGTGTTAGGGACTTTTAAAGCGAGTTTACAAGATTCTTTAAAGGGTGGCTTAGTTATTTTGGAAACATCTATGTTATTTTTGATTAAAAAGTTATATTCTTCTTCTAATTTTGAAATATTATTTTCATCGTTAGTAAAAAGATACGAATCAACTTCTTTAAAATCACAAGCAATATTATTCTTTGTAATTAATTCTTTTATTTTATTAATGGCGAGTATTTGACTTTTTAAATATTTATCGGCAGCTTCAACACTTACAAGAGTTCTAATATTCATTAATATTTTTTCTTGTAAATAAGTTATTTTAGCAGTACTTCTACTAGTTACACCACGGCCACATTCATTTCGTTCAATTAAAATGCAGTTTAAGTTTTGGGCTTTTAATTCTTCTAGAATAGATAAGCCTGTTATTCCTCCACCAACGATTAATATGTCTGTTTCAATATCACTTTCTAGGGTATTACATTTTGTTTTACTTTTATATTCATTCCATATACTATAATTTTTCATAAATCATCAATATTAGTATGATATTTTTTGGAAATATTATTTATTTTTTTGGAAAAGAAGTCGTGATTTGATAATAAAAAATGATTAAATATTTTTAAATGAAAGGAATTAATTATGGAAGAAGGAGAAAAAAAGAAATTCTATGGTTTTGATGATAGTGATATTGAATTAGAACAGGAAAGACTTGTTAATAGGAATAAAAATTGTGAAACAAATAACTCTGTTAGAGAAGGTGAAAGTTTATGGGATTATATTAAGCGCATGGAAAAAGAAGATTGTGAAGTAAATAATTGATTTAAATACTTGATTTTTCAACAATTATTTGATACTATTGATGTATGGCGGAATTGGTGAAGTGGTTAACACGGTAGATTGTGGCTCTATTATGCAAGGGTTCGACTCCCTTATTTCGCCCCAGATATTGATTTTAAACTCATGTTAAATGAGTTTTTTTATTTTATTTAATTTAAATATCTGTTATAATAGTGCCAAAAATGAGGTGGGTAGTATGGTAAAATATGATTTTCATCAATTATTAGAGCCTTATGAGTTCCAGTATTTAGTTAGAGATATCCTGCAAATAAAAGAAAAATGTTTTTTTGAAAGTTTTTCGCCGGGAAAAGATGGAGGAATTGATTTAAGAAAAACAATTTATAATAATTCAGTTATTGTGCAAATAAAAAGATATGAAAATAATTTTAAAAAATTGCTTTATAGTTTAAAAAAATATGAATTGCCTAAAGTAGAAGAATTTAAGCCCATGCGATATATTATTGTTACAAGTGTTGATTTAGGAATTGGCGAAAAAGAACAAATTTTTCAACTTTTTAAAGGCTATATTAAAAATACGGAAGATATACTAGGACAAAGTGATCTTAATAATTTATTGGGTTCAAGTAAATATTTTGAGGTTGAACTTAATTACCCTAATTTATGGTTTAATAGTGGAAATACTTTTTTAAATAAATTAGATAATATAGTAAATAATGCTATATATGAAGAATCTAGAGCAGAATATGAAAATATTAAAAATATGATGAAGTATTTTGTACCAGTAGATAATTTTGGGAGTATTATTAACAATTTACAAAAAAATAGATATCTTTTAATCACAGGTAATCCAGGGATTGGTAAAACAAGTTTAGCTAGAGCTATTATGGCTTATTTTGTACAAAAAAAGGATTATCAGTTTATTTATATACATAATGTTGATAGTGCGAATAAAGTATATTATCCAAATAAAAAACAAATATTTTTCTTTGATGATTTTTGGGGTCATAAATTTAAAGAAACTAATTATAGTTATACAGAAGAAAAAAAATTAAAAGAATTTATTGAAAAGATAGAAAAAAGTAAAAATAAAATTTTAGTTTTAACATCGAGAAATTATGTTTTAGAGCAAGGGCTTATAAGTAATATAGATGTTGAAGAGATTTTAATAAAACAAAAAGTTATTTTACAATTAAAAGATTATAGTTTAAAATTTAGAGTAGATATTTTATTAAAATTATTATATACATCTAATTTAAATTTTTATTATATTAAATATATTATTGATAATATAGATAAAGTGCTATATCATAAAAATTTTAATCCTCGAGTTATAGAAACATATCTTAATAATGGTTTTGATTTAGAAGTTAAAGATTTTGAATATTATAATTCTCTTTTGGAAGATTTAGATTGTCCTTTTAATTTTTTAGAGAAAATATATATAAAACAATCAAAAGCGGCACAAGTTATATTATATTTGATTTTGTTTTTTAATGGGGAGATTCTTTTAAAAGATTTAAGAAAATTATATTTAAATGTCTTTAAATTGGCTAAAGAAAAGGGTATTAACTTAGAAGAATATGAAATTAATAATATCTTAGAACAATTAGAAAATGTTTTTTTGAAAACTAAGTATAATAAGAAATTAGGGGTGAGAATTGCTTTTTTAAATTATTCGATTATGGATTTTCTTTATGAATATATGTATACTTTAGAATCTTGGGGATTTATTATTACTGATGCTTTAATGTATTTTAATCAATTTGTTTTTTTGCTTAGTATTCATGTTAGTAATTTAGAAGATTTGGGAGTTACTAAAAAATCAATTGAAGATAATATTATTAATAATTTTGATGATTATAATATGGTAAGAAGTCATTTAGGGGAAGATTTACCATTTGAGGAAATGAGTGAGGAAGAGCAAACTTTATTTAAGTTAAGTAAACTTTTAGAGATTGAGAATTTAAGTTTAAAATTAAAAAATTTTATATGTTTGAAATTTGAAGATGTATTGGAAGCTTTAAGAAAAAAAGATAGAAAATATATTTTTAAAGATTGGCTTAGTATGTTAATAAATATAGTAGAAAAAATTAGCAAATTTAAAATTTATGATGGTAAAGAAATTATTCAGATTTATTATGATAATTGTATGTATGCATCAGAATTATACTATATAAATAATTTTGAAAATATATTTCCAGAAGAATATAAGGAATTTATAAATAATGATGATTTTGAGTTACTACTTAAAACATTGGTTAGCAAAGATTTAGAATATTTTAAAGAGCAAAAAGATTATAGTTCTTTAGAAGAATTATTAATTTTATTAGATACAGATTTAAATTATCTAAATATCGAGAAAGAGCAATATGAAAAGGTGCTAAATTATGATGAAGTACATAGTTTTTATTTAGAAGATGATATAGATGATTATGAGGATAATTTAAAGAAAGATATTAATGATATTAAAGAGTACTGTTATAACTTTTTTCAACTTGAAGAGGGTCTTAAAAATAGAGAGATAGAACAAATTATTAAAGATAGATTAGAAGAAAATGAAGCACAGAAATTGACTCGTTATTTAAGTGACAATACTAGTTATTTAAAGGCTTTTAGATATAATAAAGAATCTTTAGATATATTAATAGATTATTATCAAAATGTAGGTTTTTTTCAAGATAAAGCGACAGATTTTTGTTATATTTTAATTAAAATTATTTTAGAAAATGAAGATATTGATGGTAAATATTTTATGGATTTAGTTTTAATTGCCTTGGAAACTTTTTATAAAAATCAAAGTGTTTTTACTATGGATACTTTTAAAAATAGAATATTTGATTTTAATATGAGAGATAAAAATGTTAAAAAATTATTAAATTCTGATATTTTTGTTAAGCATAGTAAATATTATTCTTTTATTAATCCATTAATTCATAGTTATTTAATTACATTGGGAATACATTTAATGGAGGAAAAACAAAAAGGGGAGTTATTAAGTGAAGTAATATTTGCTTTAGGTCCTTTAAATTCAATTACTTATACTTTTATGGATTATTTTGAAGATTTATGTAGATGTTTAATAGAATTAGATGAAGAAAATTTTAAAATTTATTTTTTAGAAAATTATTTAGAGGAATTTATTGAGAGTATTAAGACCGAAAGTGAAAATAGTATTATTTTATCGATGTTAGATTATTTTCACATTATAATTTATTTAGATAGCTTAGATTATGGTGATTTAAAAAATTATGAGTGCTCTTTGATTCATTATGAGTTATGGAATATTCTTCGTTTGATTTTGGGTAATTTAGATTTATGTGATTATATTACAGATGAGGCTTTTTTAGAGTTTAAAGAGTTATTTAGAGATAATATTAAATTTAAATTTAAAAATAACTATTATAGAATTGATTTAGATAAAATAATTTTAGAAGATACATTTTATAAATGGCTCAAAAAATATAAATTAACGGATGTTTTACTTAGCTTTTATAAAGATATGCTTAAGTTAAGTGAAATATGTAAAACTTGTTCTTTTGATAGTTTTAAAGATTATAAAATGGCTATAAAAAATGAGATAGAGAAAGAAAAAGTTGGGAGTTAAAATGATTTTATTTGATACAAAAAATGATAATATTTATAATAAATTGATTAATATTCTTTTAAATAAAAAAATTAGGAGTAATGAAAAGGGCGATTTAATTGAATTAATCATGCCAAAATATATTTATAGAAAAAATTTTTATAAATGTGAAGAAGCATTGATGGAATTAATTAGATGGACTAATGATACTTATAATCACCGATTAGATGTTTTTCATCAATTAATGTTATATAATTTTTTAGAAAAGATAGCCAAAAAAATGCGTATTACTAAAGGAATGAAAAAAGAAATAACTGAGGAAGAAATTTGGGAATTTAATTGGATTGATATTGTTTTAAGTGATAAAATTATATCTTGTTTTGAAGAATATTATGAGCAAGGGAAATTAAAAAGCTTTTTAAAAGATAAACAAGATTTAATTAAAAAATATGAAGATATTTTGCCTCAAGAAATAATTAAAGATTATCAAATAGAAAATATTAATTTAATATATGAAGTAAATAAATTATTAGATTTTATAGATGAAGAAATGAAAGAAAGAAATTTAGCTTTTATGTTTTGGGTTAATGATGAGGCAATAAACGAAGAGAGAATTCAATTAGTTTTAGAAAATATATTTGAGATTTATTTTAGTAATGAAGATGTGGATATTACTAGAGAATCTTTAATTGGAAGTGGCAGAATTGACTTTAAATTTTATAAAAATATAAAAGAAAAAGTTTTAATAGAAATTAAAAAAGCTAAAAGTAGTAATTTAAAAAATGGTTATGAAAAGCAAATTAGAGCATATATGGATTCTTGGAATTGTAAAATTGGTTATTATGTGATTATATGTTTTAATGATAAAGAAATTGAGAAAGTTAATAAATTGATAAAAGAATTTAATAAAAGTGAAGAATATGATATTAAAGTTAAAGTATTAGATGCAAGAATTAAGAATAAAAAATTTTTAAATTATAATAATACAAATATTAATAAAGAAATAAGTAAAGATATTGATAAATATTTTAATTATATAAATAAATTAAAAGATATAAATAGTCTTAAGGATGCCCTTCAATATTTACATAATATAATATTATTTTATAATATGATTGAAGATAAAACACTTAAAAAAGAATTTGTAGAGAAATTTAATGATTTGGTATTTTTTTTGGATGTTAGGGCGGAAGATATTTTTTCTTTGGAACATATAAAAATTTGGGAAGGAAATGAAGCATTTAAAAGGCTGTTATTAAGTTTTTTAAATGGAAGATATAATACTAAAAATTTTGTTAAAAGCTTAAAGTTTGGAGAATCCTTTTTGGGAAATTTTACAGAGAAAAATGAAACGACAAGAATAAATAAAAAAGATATTAAAGCTGATTTTAAAATTCTTCAAGATAAATTTCCTTTATATTATGACTTTTTTATGAAGAAAAAATTTAAAATATATTTGTTAGATTATGTTGATAAAGGGTTTAATTCTTCTTGTATTCCAGTAAATGATAGTAAAGAAATGATTTTCTTATGTACTTATTTTAGTGATATTAAAAGTTATTTAAATAAAGAAATTAATGGTATTTATATGTTTCTTTATTTATTAGGGTCTGCTTTATACTTTTATATAGATGGTAAAGATCCGGATTATTTTAAAACCTTTCTTAAAATGACTAATTATAAATTAACTGTTGATAATCCAGATTTTAAGGTTGTTTTTGCAGATTCATTTACAATGTATATCCTTTATTATGCAAATTTAAACCAATATAATTATTTTAGAAAAATAAATATTCAAATGTATGAAAAATTAAAAATATTTTTTGAGGATTTAGGAAAGAAATTGGAGGAATTTTAATGATTGCTTTTAATACTAAAAATTATAAGATTTATAATCAAATAATAAATACTTTTTTAAGTAAAACTATTTTTATAAATGATATATTAAACGAGAAATTACTGAAAATTTTTTTCCCAGAGCATTTATATTATGAGCAATATGATAGATGTAAAAATGCTTTTTTAGATTTATATAAATGGAGTAAAGATAATAAATTTTATGGGCTAGAAGAAATACATAATATTGGTTTATATTATTTTTTGGCTTGGTTAGAAGAATTTGAATTTATGGATAAAGAAGAGTTTATTGAAGAATTCTTTAATAAGAAATTACAGGCTAAAATTGATAAGATAGTCGATATAGAATATGAAAATGAAATGCAAGAGTTTTATAAAGATTTTATTAAAGAAGAATTTTATGATATAAATGCGTATTATGATATTCTTTTTGAAGATTTAGATTTTACTTTTTTAGACGAACTACAAAATATGAGAGAAGTGGGAATAACTGAGCTAGAAGACAGATTAAGAATTGATATTGATTACTTTTTTGATTTGCTACCAATGGATATTCAAAATAAATATCCGACTAAACATATCACTTTAGATAGGGAAATTTTAGAAGTCGTAAATATTTTGAGGAAAAAAGTACAATATGGGAGTTTAAATAAATTATTTTGGAATAAAGAACAAAGAATTAATAAAGAAGAGATTAGATATTTAATTGATAATATTTTGGCTACACATTTTTATAATATGGAAGTAGAAATTACTTGGGTTTCAAATTGTACAGATAATTCAGTTTATTTTGAATTTAATAAAAGAAGAGATGATAAGAGTAAAGTATTATTAAAATTGTATGATGTTAAAGCAAAATATATTAAAAAGGGATTTAAAGACGTTTTAATTAATGAAAGTCATAATTATTCTTCAGCTTTTTATTTGTTTTTATGTTTTACAGATTATGAATATAACTTAATTAAAAAATATATTAGAAATAATATATATACCAAAGAATATGTTTCATATTTAAATGTTTATATCATGGATTTAAGAAAAAGAAAAACAGCATCTAATTTATAAATAATTAATTAAAAATACCTCAAAATAAGATTAGAGGTGTTTTTATATGCTAGATAAATATAATAAGAAAAGGGATTTTAATAAAACAAAAGAACCAGTTGGGAAAAAAGAAAAGTCTAGTAATAGATTAAGATATTCTTTGCAACATCATTTAGCAAGAAAAGATCATTATGATTTAAGATTAGAATGGAAAGGCATCATGTTAAGTTTTGCAGTACCTAAGGGGCCATCATTTAATCCTAAAGATAAAAGACTGGCAGTGAAGGTGGAAGATCATCCTTTATCATATCGCAATTTTGAAGGTACTATTCCTAAAGGAGAGTATGGAGGAGGAAAAGTCATGCTTTTTGATAAGGGATATTATGATGCTTTAAATGATTTTAATCAAGGCTTAAAAAAGGGTGTTCTTAAATTTGATATTAAAGGAGAGAGAATCAAAGGTAAATGGTCTTTAGTTAGATTTAAAGAAGATAATTGGTTATTAATTAAAGAGGAAGATAAATACGTCAATAGTGATAATATAAACAACTATAATACGAGTATTAAAACAGGAAGAACGATGGAAGAAATAACTTTAAATAAAAAGAAAACTAAACCTAGAACTTCAATAAAAGAGGGAATCGTCACAGGAATTAAAATTACTAATCCCGATAAAGTTATTTTTAAAAATCCTAAAGTTACTAAGCTTGATATTGCGATGTATTATCATAAAGTCGCTAAAAAGATGTTACCGCTTATTAAAAATAGGCTTATTAGTACCATTAGGATGCCTGATGGTTATGGAGGAGAAAAGTTTTTTAAGAAACATTTAGAAGAAAATCCTTATTTAGGAAAAGTGAATATTCCTAATGAATCAGGGAAAAAAGAAAATTATTATTATATTAAAGATGAACAAGGATTAATATATGAAGTACAAATGAATAGTTTTGAATTTCATATTTGGGGTTCTAAAATAATGGATATTAATCATCCTGATATGATGGTCTTTGATTTAGATCCTGATGAAAATTTAAGTCTTAAAAAAGTGCAAGATGGAGTTAAAGATTTAAAGAAAACATTAGACGAATTTGATTTGAAGGCTAGCATTAAAACTAGTGGGGGAAAGGGTTACCATATCATTGTTCCTATAACTCAAAAAATTACATGGAAGAAGTTTAGAAGTATCGCCAAAAATATTGCAGAAGTGATGGAAGTAAGATATCCAGATAAATATACGGCAAATATGCGAATGAAAGAAAGAGAAGGAAAGATTTTTATTGATTGGGTTCGTAATACTAAAAGTGCGACTAGTGTTGCGCCTTACTCTTTAAGGCTTAAAGATAAACCTACTTTATCTATACCTATTTCATGGAATAAATTAGATGAGATTAGTCCGAAAACTTTTACGATTAAAGATTATTTAAAAGATTAAAAACATTAGATTTTGAGGTCTAATGTTTTTTAATGAATATAAACAGGGATATCTTGATTTACTTCTAATATTTTATAGGCACCATCTTTTAATAAGATAAAGTGATAGTAATCTTTATCTATTTTGATGTAGACACTTAAAGAATTATCTTCGTTATTTAAAGCTTTAATAAATTCATAGTCATTAGAAAGATTATGTTCTTTTAAATAGGTTTTAATGGGGTAAGTTGTTTGATCTTTAATGGTATTGCTAGCAAAATAATAGCAAAAAAGATTATAGGCAAGAAGGACTACTACGATAGATATTATAATTAATAAAGTTTTTATTTTCATAATTCATCAACCCTTGTGTTATTATTATTTTAGCATAATTTTAAAAAAATATAAATATATATGTATTACTTAGTACTTGACAAAACATAGTAGTAGATTTAAGATATAGGAAAGAGGTGATTAGTTTTGAACACCCAGTATAAAAAAGGAGTTTTAGAATTACTAATTTTAGTAATGGTAGAGAAAAAAGATATGTATGGGTATGAACTTGTAGAAGCAGTTAGTAAAGTCGTGGATGTTAATGAAGGAACAATATACCCAATATTAAAAAGACTGACAAATGAAAGGTGTTTTGATACTTATACTAAAGAATCTAATGAGGGACCAATCCGAAAATATTATCATTTAACCGCGATGGGAAAAGAGAAGAAAAAGCAACAATTAGAGGAATGGAAAAAGTTTTCTTTAAATGTTAATAGATTTATAAAAAGGAGTGAATTAAATGAGTAAAAATGAATTTTTAAGGAAATTAAGAAAAAGATTAGATGTTTTAGAAGATACAGAAATTGATGATATTATTAGTGAATATGAAGGTTATATTGAAGAAAAAGTTAATGCAGGATTAACAGAGGAAGAAGCAGTAAAAGAGTTAGGAGAATTAGATTTAATTGTTAAAGAAATGCTTGCCGCTTATAAAGTTAAAGAGAAAAAAGAAGAGGTTAATACAGATTTTTTAACTAGAATTACTAATAAAATAAGTGATTTTGTAGATTCTTTTGATAATAAAAGTTCGAAAGATATTATTAAAATTATTATTGAAATAGCGTTAATTATGATAATTATTGGAATAATTAGATTGCCTTTTAGTTTAATTAAAAATTTGGGAGAAAATTTATTTTTAGATTTGGGAAGTCCTATTGGAAGTATTTTTGCCGATATATGGGAGTTTATTATTGATTTAAGTTATACTGTTATTGCTGTGATATTTTTTGTAAAAATGCTAGATAAAAGATTATTTAAAAAAGTTGCTAATAATATAGTGGAAAAAGACGAAGAAGAAAAAGAGGAAAAAGATAAAGAATATAATAATAAATCTAAAGAAATAGTTGAAAATACTAATGATGCTCAGGATACTCATGATACAATTAATCAAATATGTGATGGATTATTCAAAGCTTTTTGGATATTTGTTAGTTTCTTTCTAGTATGTTTTTTAATAGGAATTACAATTATCTTTGCTTTAATGATTTATTTACTCATAAATGGTGTTAAATATTATGGAATATTACTTTTAGTACTCTCTTTATTTTTAGGAGGAGCTTTTTTCCTGGAAGTAGCAATTAATTTCATTTGTAAACGAAAAATGAAATCTTGGGTAATTTTAACTAGACTATTTATTATCATAGTATTAATGGGAACAGGACTTACAATTGGTGCAATAGAAATCGCTAATACCGAGATTATTTATGATTATGCAAAAACTGATATAAAAACTATTACAAGAAATATAGAAATGAAAAATACTTTAATGATATATAATTATGATGAAATTAAAATAGATAATACTTTAAATGATATGGTTAGAATTGAATATAAATATCCAGATTTTAAAGATAATTTAAAAGTAGAAATAGAGATAGATAAATGTGGGTATAATGCCGTATGTTTAGAAGAAGATATAGAGAATTTTTCTTGGAATAAAGATTTGTTTAAGTTATTTATTAATAGTTTAAAGAAGAAAAAAATATATGTTAATAATTTTAAGATATATAAAACTATTTATGTTAGTGAAGAGAATTATAAGATATTAACCGATAATAAAAATTATGATAATCAAGATAGTTATAATGTTAGTTTTATAAAGACTTATAATGTTTTAAAAGTTACAGAAAGTAATGATGAGAGATATGTATATTTAACTTTAAGAAGATTTCAGGATGAAGATGTAGAAACAGTAAAAGTAAGTAAAGATTTAGCTAGTAGTGTGGAAGCTAATAAGAATTATGAATTTACATTTAATGTTGATTTAAATTTATTAAGTGATGATTTTGAACAAGATGATATTGAAGATATTTTTAGAGAAACTCAATTGGTTAATATTAGTTATACTGATAAATTAGGTTTAGATCAAATTCAAGAAAATGTTTATAAAGATAGATTTAGAGAATAAAATTTGGTAAAATAGAATTGGTGATAAAAAATGAAAGAATATTTAATATGTTTAAAGTGTGGAAATATAACTACAAAAGAAGATGGTAAGACTTGTTGTGGAGAAGATATGGTTAGATTAACTACCAACAGTGTAGATGCTGCCCAAGAAAAACATGTGCCAGTGGTTAATATTAATAATGAGGAAGTTACGGTAAAAGTTGGGGAAATTAATCATCCAATGGAAGAAGCACATTATATTAAGTGGATTTATTTAGTTACAAATAAAGGTATTAAAAAAGTGGATTTAAAACCAAATATGGAACCACTTGCTAAATTTAAAGTAGAAAAAGAGGAAGAAATTAAAGAAGCTTTAGATTATTGTAATTTGCATGGATTATGGATTAAAGAAATTGTCAAAGTAAAGTAATAACTACTTGGCTTTTTTATTTGGAAATACAAGCTTTTATGGTATAATATAGATATAAGAAATATAGAAAGGAATATATTATGGATGAAATAAGTATGTTAGAACGTTATGGAGAGAACTTAACAGAAAAAGAATATATAACTGACCCAGCGATTGGAAGAGAAAATGAAATTAAGCAAATGATACTTACTTTACTCACCCCAGAGAAAAGTGCTTTATTAGTTGGTAAACCGGGAATTGGTAAAACAGCGATTGTGGAGGGTTTAGCTTATCGAATTATTAAAGGATATGTGCCGGATGTTTTGCTTAACTATCAAATTATTAAAATTAATATTAGTAGTTTAATTGGAAGTACCGATATTAATGGGACTAGTGAAAATAGAATTGATTTGTTAGTAAAGGAATTAGCAGGTAAAGATAATGTAATTGTTTTTATTGATGAAACCCATCTTTTAGTAAATAAAGAGGGTGGTATGGATTTTGCTAATATGCTTAAAGCAGGACTTGATAGAGGTACAATTAAAATGATTGGGGCAACGACAACGGAAGAATATGAACATTATATTTTACGTGATAGAGCTTTTTTAAGAAGATTTCAAAAGATAGAAGTATTAGAAGCCGATAAAGATACCACTGTCCAAATATTAATGGGAACTTTACCAAAACTTGAAAGACAGATTGGAGTTAAGTGCAATTATACAGATTTTATTAAAGAGAAAATTATGCGTTTTATTGTAGAAATGACTGACGAATATAAAAGGGTATATGAAATTGCTTCTAGATATCCGGATATATGTTTAACTATAGTAGCTAATGCTTTTACTTTTGCATTATATGATAATACGAAAGAAGTTACTTTAAAACATTTTTATAAAGCAATTTGTAATGCAAAAAATATATATGAAGATGCTAAATTAAAAGAGATTGAAAGATTTAAAATAGAGTTTGCAGATATAATTAGAGAAGAAGGAGTTGATTTAAATGAAACAAATTAAAGTTGTGCAAATTGGATGTGGAAAAATGAGTAAATATATCATGGAATATATTTATAATTTAGGGGGTAATATTGTTGGGGCAGTAGATATTAATCCTGAGGTTATTGGAGAAGATATTGGGGTTATTATTGGTAGTGAAAATAGAGGAGTAACAATTAATGATATTTCAAAATTAAACGATTTACTTAAAGAAACTAAACCTGATATTGCGGTTATTACCACAATGAGTTATTTAAATGATGTGGGAAATGAAATAAGGTGTTGTGTTACAAATGGAGTAAATGTTATTACCACTTCGGAAGAGTGCTTTTATGCTAAAAATTCTAATCCCACTTTATATCATGAGCTAGATGTTTTAGCTAAAGCAAACAATGTAACAATTACCGGATGTGGTTATCAAGATGTTTTTTGGGGAAATATGATTACTTCTATCGCCGGTTCAACGCATAATATAACTAAAATTAAAGGAAGTAGTTCTTATAATGTAGAAGATTATGGAATTGCTTTAGCACAGGTCCATGGAGCAGGGCTAACAATGGAGGAGTTTGAAGAGAAAATTGCGATTGTAGATAAAATTAGTGAAGCAGAAAGAGAAAAAATAATTAATAATCGAGAATTTATGCCTTCTTATATGTGGAATACTGTAGGTTGGCTTGCTGATAAGCTTCATTTAACACCAAAGAAAATGCGAAGCGAAACGATCCCAACAACTAGTGATGAAGAAATCCATAGTGAAACTTTAAAAATGGATATAAAAGCCGGAGATGCAACTGGGATGAGGGCAGTTGCAATACTGGAAACAGAAGAGGGAATTACAATAGAAGCAGAATCTGTTGGAAAAGTATATGGGCCAAATGATGCTGATTCAAATGAGTGGACTATATATGGGGAGCCAGATACAACAGTAGTAATAAATAAACCCGATACTGTTAGACTTACTTGTGCAGATATAGTAAATAGAATTCCTGATGTAATTGATGCTCAACCCGGATTTATTCCGACTAGTGAAATGAAAGATGCTAGTTATAAATTAAAATATTAAAAAGATGGTTGTTGTTTAAAGATGTAAGCGATGAGATTGCATCTTTTTTAAGTGTTGTTGTAATTTTTTATCACAAGCATAAACATAACAGCCTTTAATACCTCTTGTTAGTAATACACGATAAGTATTTCTAATTAGAGTATCGGCAATATTTTCATAATATGCTTTTTGATCTTTATTTTCTTTAATTTTAGTTTGGAGGCCATATAAAGATTTTTCAGTATTAGAACGAGCTTTATAATCAGTTATGATTTTACCATTTTGATATTTTAAGTCAGGACCAATAATAACTCCAATATAATCAAATTCTAAGCCTTGAACATTATAAATACAACCTATTTCATTGATGGCATTTGCTCTGATGGCAAAAGGTTCTCCATGTTTTAGATTCCAACTCATAGAAAAATCACCAATCTTAATGTCATGGTAGTTTTGATTATCGGCAGTATAAACTTTTCTCGGCCAACAAAAACCAGCAACAATGCGGGCATTATTGTTAGTATTTTTACGCGTTATTAAATCTTTTAATTCTTGGGGACTTGTCATTACTTGAAAATCAAAATTAAACTTAGGTTTTTCTTTTTTATTATAAAGTAAGGCTTCAATAAAACCCAAATAATTATCACTTCCATTGCAACGAAATTGACTAGTTAATTCATAAGTATTTATTTTAGATTTTAACATTTTAGCATAATATTCAATATTTTTTATAGTGCCGATATCTTTAATGGTTATGGCTTGTTTTTCGTCAATAAAAAAGACACTTAGTTTGCTAGCATTAATAATTTCTTTAATTTGATTTTCACCTAAATTATTATGAAGGCCTGATTTTTCTTGAAGACGATGGGCTTCATCAACCAGTAAAAAATCATATTTATCTTTTTTATCCCGAAAGAAATAACCAGAACTTTTAAATAATTCATTAACACTTATTTCATTTGAACCATTAACAATCATGTTTTTATATACTTTTCTAGGAGCCATATTTTTAGAAACATATGCGCCCATTAAACCAACTGATAATAATTCTCCTAAGGCATTGATAGCTAATATTGATTTACCAGTCCCGGGTCCACCTTTAACAATAATAGTTTGTTTTTGATTTTCAATAAATGATTGATGGGCTAAAGTAATAATATTTTCCATGATTACTTTTTGTTCATCTAAAAGATTAAATACTTTGTTTCCTTTAGTCATATTGATAATTTCATTTAATAGTTTTTTGGTTGGTTTAATTTCAGAATTATCAACTTTGTTAATAACATTTAAGTTATCCCCATATTTTAAAAAACTTGTGATTAATTCTTTAAGTTCTAAGGCTTCATTGCGGCCAAACATATGGACTTTTTGATAATATGGTTTATATTTAATATTAAAGAGAGCATCAGAAATGTTTAAATCATAATTATGGAGATAAACTGTGGGAATTACCTTAATGTGTTCTTTTTCAATAGTTAAGTTATAGCCTTTTAATAATTCAGCATAGGATAATACTTGATAGGCGGGGTGAAGAACATTTTTTTCTTTGTTATGAATTTTAGTTCTAACTACACCATCAACAGATTTAATTAATTTAGTGTAGGACCATTGTTTTAATTCAACTAATATAATAGTAGGTTCATGGTTGATGTCATAACCACTGATAACCATATCAACACTTTTACTAGTAAGAGGTATACCATATTCAATAGTTATACCTGTATTATCTGGTAAATCGGCTAAAATACCGGCCATTTGAGGTAAACTATTAGCCCAAGCTTTTATTTGGTTGTATTTGGTTTTTTTATTAAATATTTTTTTATAAGCATCATAAACTTTATTACTAATAATTCCTTCTTTTACATAATTCATAAATTCTTTTTTTAAACATGAAAAGACTATCACAAATATCAACTCCTAAAAAAAGACTAGTAAAAAACTTTAAAGTCTTTACTAGCCCTTTAATAATTTAATTATACTAAATGTAGTTAAGAGGAGCAATATTTTTAAGATAATTTATTAGTTTAAAACTTGTTTTATTTTTTCATATATTTTTTTATGACCTTCATAATTTATATAATAACTATTGGAATTAAAAAAGTATGATTCATTTATAATATCACTTAGATCAATAAAATTAAAAGAATTAGATAATGTAATATCTCTTATAATGGCATTTATTTTGGATGTAGTTAATAAATCATGGTCTTTTGTTGAATAAATGCTTATAACAAAGACTTTATTGTTATTTAAAGCTTTAATTTGGCTTAATAATTCTTTTAAATCTTCAGTAAATTCTCTTCTTATTTGAGGAGTTATACTTATTTTGGATAGTTCATCAAGTCCGATGGCAATGGTTAAGATATTAGCTTCATGAATAGCTTGTTTTATTTCTATTTTTTTATTATTTATTATTAAGGCTTTATTTTCTTTTATTTCATAAATTAATTCTTTAATAGTTTGGTTTTGATGGGCAAAATCAGGGATATATTTTTTTAATTTATGTTTGTTGGCATATTCTTCTTTTAAATAATCATTAAAACTTTTACCTTTAATATTATAAGAAGTCATACCAAGCGATAAACCATCGCCTAAAGAAACAATAGTAATATCATCATTATGGGTTAGGTTATAAATAAAAAAAGTGGAAATAATAGAGATAATTGTTAGGATTATGAGCTTTTTTTTCATAAAACACCTCAAAAAAATATAGTACAATATACTATATTTCTTTAAGTTCAATTTTAGCACCGACCTTAGTTAGTTTAGAAACTATGTTTTCATAACCTCTTAAGATATGTTCAACATCAGTGATGGTGGTTGTTCCTTCAGCGATTAAACCAGCGATTACTAGGGCGGCACCACCTCTTAGGTCAGTTGCAATAACTTCTTTACCTTTTAATTTGGTTGGACCTTCAATGATAGCACTCATGCCATTTACTTTGATATTAGCACCCATTTTATTTAAAGATGGAACATGCCCCATACGGTTTTCCCAGATAGTTTCTTCAAATAAAGATGTACCATTTGCTTGAGTTAAAAGAACACTCATAGGTTGACCTATATCCGTAGGAAATCCGGGATATACTAAAGTTTTAATATTTATTGGTTTTAAATTTTTAGTAGCATTTAAAACAATATTATCGGAGTTTATTTTAATATTGGCACCCATTTCTTTTAATTTAGTGGTGAGAGCTTCTAAATGCTCGGGAACAATATTTTTAATACATAAATTTTCGCCACATAAAGCACCTAAAATAATATAAGTTCCAGCTTCTATTCGGTCTGGTAAAACAGTTATTTCGGCATCATGATGGTTAGTAGGACCGGTGATAGTGATTGTGCTTGTTCCGGCTCCTTTGATATTAGCACCCATATTATTTAGAAAATCAGCGATATTAATTATTTCGGCTTCACATGCAGCATTATGAATAATAGTTTTTCCTTCAGCATAAACACTCGCGAGCATTAAATTAATTGTGGCCCCGACACTTTGGAATCTAAGAAAAATATCAGTTCCAGTAAGTTTTTTGGCAGATAAAATATATTTATCCCCATGTGTTTCGATGGTGGCACCAAGCGCTTTAAATCCTTCTAAGTGCATATCAATGGGACGAGAACCAATATTACAACCGCCCGGAATATGAATTTCAACATATTTTTCACGACCTAATAAGGCTCCCATAAAATAATAGGAAGCTCTTAAGCGATTAGATAATTTAGCCCCAATGGAAGTATTTTTTAAGTTTGTAGAATCAATTATTAATTCATTATTATTTAATGTTACTTTACAATTTAATAACTCTAAAATATCAATTAAAGCATCACGGTCGGAGATATTAGGAACATTTTTAATAGTGCATATGCCATTTGCTAATATGGCCGCCGGGATTAAGGCAACAGCACTATTTTTGGCACCACCAATTTCAATTGTTCCTGTTAATTTATGCTCACCTTCAATTATCATTTGTTTCATGTTTAACACACCCTTACTTCTATGTGGTATAAGTAGGCTCTTATACTATTTTTTATGTTTTATATTTTTTTTGGTGCTATAATTTTTTATAAATTACCAAATATACTATATCTTAAAAAATAGGTTTTTGTCAATCTTTTTAGTGTTAATCATTGGTTAAAATTAAGATATTTTTCATTTAATGAAAAAATAAATTATTTGAATAAAATAATTATTTTTTTACTTAATAAATTTAGGTGATTAAATTTGAAAAAAATAATTATTATTTTATTTATATTTAGTTTAATTATGATTTTTAATACTAAAGAAAAAGATATTTTAATTCCTAATAATGCGATTAGATTTAGGGTAGTTGCTAATAGTAATAGTATTAAAGATCAACAAGAAAAGTTAATAATTAAAGATAAAATTGAAAAAGATATATATACATTAATTAAAGATGCGAAAAATACTCAAGATGTAGATTATATTTTAAAGAATAATATTAATAAAATTGAAAATATTGTAGATAGTTATAATGTTAAATATAAGATAAATTATGGATATAATTATTTTCCTACTAAAAATTATAAAGGAGTTATATATCCTAAAGGTAATTATGAATCTTTAGTTATAACTTTAGGAGAGGGTTTAGGGGATAATTTCTGGTGTGTTTTATTTCCGCCTTTATGTTTGTTAGATAATGAAAGAGAAGATGTGGGAGAAGTAGAATATAAGTTATATGTTAAAGAATTATTAGATAAGTTCTAAAATGGATAGCTTCCTAATAAATTTTTTTAGGAGGCTTTTTTATGGGACAATTATTTAGTATTATTTTAATTGGGATAGCACTTAGTATGGATACTTTTTCGTTGTCTTTAAGTGTAGGGATGTTTAATGTTTCTAATAAAAAAGCTTTAGAATTATCTTTAATTGTGGGTGTTATGCATTTTATAATGCCTTTTATAGGGATGATACTGGGGGATAAGTTGGTTCAATTATTTGAGTTAAAATCAGGAATACTTTTAGGTATTATTCTGATATTTATTGCAATACAAATGCTTATTGATGTTATTAAACATGAAGAAGAAAAGTTTAATTTAACACTTATGGGGATGTTTTTGTTTGCTTTAGGGGTTAGTATTGATAGTTTTTCAGTAGGAATTGGAATAAAAGCGATTACAAATAGTAAGTATCTTGCAATGAGTATATTCAGTTTATGTAGTTTTTTATTTACTTTGGGAGGAATTATTATTGGAAAATATGCGAATAAAATACTTGGAACTTATGCTAATATTATAGGTATTGTTATTCTTCTTGTTTTAGGAGTAATTCATTTAATTTAAAAAAATTGCTTTTTAGGCAATTAATTTTTTATTTCAATACGATTAAATAAGATTTTTGGTTCATTTAATTGTAAGTTTTCTTCTAAAGAACCAAATTCAATACTTGCATAATCAGTTTTTTTAGTATTAAGTTCTAATAAAATATTATTAGAAGTATCAGGAATAAAGGGACTTAAGAGAATAGCACATATTCTAATACTTTCAAGTAAATTATATAAAACAGTTGCTAGACGATTTTTTTTAGTTTCATCTTTAGCTAAAGTCCATGGGGTTGTTTCATCAATATATTTATTGCAAAGACGAAGTACATCCATGATTTCGTCAATAGCTTCATTAACTTTTAATTCGTTCATTTTGGTTTCCACAATTTCTTTTAAAGATGTAACTTTAGAAATTAAATTGTTATCTATTTCTTCATTTATTTTAGGGTTAGAGGTTACTCCATCAAAATATTTGTGAGCCATACTAATAGTACGATTAACTAAATTACCTAAAGTATTAGCTAAATCAGCATTAGTACGAGAAATAAGAGCTTCTTCGGAGAAATTACCATCATTACCAAAAGGGACTTCTCTTAGAGCATAATATCTTACGGCATCTACTCCATAAGCTTTAATATATTCGCGAGGGTCTTTATAGTTACCTAAACTTTTAGATATTTTGCCTCCATCAATTTTTAACCAACCATGACCAAATACTTGATGGGGTAGAGGTAAATCTAAAGCCATTAACATACAAGGCCAAATAATCGTGTGGAATCTCACGATTTCTTTACCAACTAAATGAAGGTCTGCCGGCCAATATTTTTTAAATAATTCATTATTTACATCAGGATAACCTAAAGAGGTTATATAATTGGTTAAAGCATCAATCCAAACATAAACAACATGATTAGGGTCAAAATCAACAGGAATACCCCATTTAAAGCTCGTACGGGATACACATAAATCCTCTAGACCAGGTTTAATAAAATTGTTTAACATTTCATTTTTACGGGATAAGGGTAAAATAAAATCAGGATGTTCGTCATAAAATTTAATTAATTGATCTTGATATTTAGATAATTTAAAGAAATAGGCTTCTTCACTAACCATTTTTACTTCTCTACCACAGTCGGGACATTTACCATCTACAGCTTGACTTTCAGTCCAAAATGATTCACAGGGGACGCAGTATAAACCTTCATATGAACCTTTGTAAATATCTCCTTGTTCATATAACTTTTTGAATATTTTTTGCACGGCGACTTCATGATTTTTGTCGGTTGTCCGAATAAAATAATCATAAGAAATGCCCAGAGATGCCCATAAATCTTTAGCATCCTCAATTATTTTATCAACATATTCTTTAGGACTTACTCCGGCTTCTTTCGCTTTCTTTTCAATTTTTTCACCATGTTCGTCAGTACCAGTTTGGAAGAAAACATCATAACCAGTCATCCTTTTATAACGCGCGATAGCATCGGCAATAATGGTGGTATAACAATGTCCTATATGAAAGTTAGCACTAGGATAATAAATAGGGGTAGTAATATAATATTTTTCTGGCATTTTAAATCCTCCTTTAAAACAAATAAAAACCATAAACTAAGGGCGAAATAACCGCGGTACCACCTTAATTCATGATTTTTTCATGCGCTTTAACTCTTAACGCGAGTAAATCGATTAAACTCCAGAGTCATCTTCTATATTATTTAAGATTCGTTTACATCTTCCACGAACTTTCTTAACATAAATAATATATACTCATTCCTTCAACATTTAAGCTCTTTTATTATATGCGAATTTTACTTAAATGTCAAGTTTGCTAGCGAGAATGCTAGAGATAAGTTTACCAATATATAATTCATTAGTAAAAAGATTTTCAGAATAAATTATGATTAAGCCTAGACTATCATTAAGAGAAATTATAGGAATAAATAAAAAATGCCCAGTTAATTCGGTATTGTTTATTTTTAAAGTATAGTTTTCTTCCTGTTTTATTTCTCTTTCTTCAATTATAGTTAAATATTCTTGAGAGAGAAGAGCATTATTTAAGTCTTCAGGAATACCACAGGTTGTTAAGACTTTTTCTCGGTCCGTGATAATTATTTTATAATTAAATTCATTATAAATGATATTACATAATTTAGTGGCTAAATCTGAGATTGTTGATAAGCGATTATGTTTTTTTAGGATAATGCTGTCACTTTCAGTAAATATTTCAACATTTTCACCATCATGGATGCCTAAATTTCTTCTTATTTCTTTTGGAATTACTATTCTTCCTAGTTCGTCAATTCTTCTAACAACACCAGTTGATTTCAAGTACTACAACTCCATTTCTAATATTAATATTTACGAGATATATTTTTTTATACTTGAAATAAAAAGAAAATTAAAAGACGAGGAGATTATCCCCGCATGGAATTTAAACTTGCCTAAGAATAAAGTTTAGAGCGACTTAGGCAAGGATTATAAATATTAAATGTTATATAAATTCAAGAATTAAATTGATAGCACCACGTGACACTCCTTGAAAAGTGTATTTTACCATTTGTCCCATTAGCTTGGTACAAATGGACTTCCTGATTTTCCTGTCCCTGTAAATGTTGTATCAGCAGAGAGATTTATTACTGGGCGCACACCGAAGTACGCGTTGTCCACGAGGTTGCCGTTGAGGTTGCCACTAAAATACACATAGAACACGTAAGCACCGCTGTCGATAAAGTAACCCGGAGACATTGTCCAATAGGCTTGATCGGTATATAACCAGTATTTATTATTATTTTGATACAAAAAACCTCCTGCTAATACTACTTCATCCGAAGTTATTAAACCTACTGGATTTTTTAATTTTTTATTTCCTACTATTGTTCCACTTGATGTTGTTACTCCTTTTGAATTTTGTCCTGTAAACAAATCCCTTGTTGGATTTGCACACTTTAATGATGGTCTTTGAATTGTATCTGCATCTGTAGTACCACTCTTCAACAATCTATCCCATGGAGCATATGCTGTTTGGGTAGTTCCTGTACCACCTCCAGGACCTTGATAATTTCCATGATTTGCTGCAGATAATCCTCTATCATTGCAAAATCCAGTATCTACATCTATTTTTGCTTCTAATGTATTTAAATTAGTTGTTCCATACCATGTTTCTAATTGACTCATTATTGTACTTTTAATAGTGTTTGTATGTGTATGCTCATATGTATCTACACTACTTCCATACATAAATCCTACATATCTATTATCGCCATAAGTCGAATTAAATGCATTTGTTCCTATCTGAGTAACACTTGTATTTGTTACAGGAGCAGAAGAACCAGTCCCTGCATATATTAATCTTATTGTTCCATTACCATTTATTCGGATGATTCTCCACCATATATCTTGATTATTTACTTTACCAAATTTGACCCAGTTATTATCTACTTCTCCTCTAAATACATAACTTTTACCATAATCATCTACTGTATCATATATTCCATTCTGTTTCATATTATTTGTTTTGCTATCTCCCGAATAACATGTTGTATTACTAGAACCACAACTTGGTCCTGTTACTGTTGTTATTGTTCCAAGAGAATTTCCAAGATTTAAATTTGCTAAAGTATCTTCTGCTGTAGGTATTTTACTAAAATATAAAGTACATTTATCATTTGTATGTAATTTAGATATTGTATGATAGCCATTTATGGTTTTTAATAATCCCTTTATTTTTTGATTTCCTCTCATACAATAACTTTTAGTTTCGTCTATTGCATATCCACTTTCAGGTATTTCTGTTATTGGAGTATCCTCTCCTCCATCATTTTTGTACATAGCCATTATTTTAAAATCATATGGACTGTACGATACATTTCCATTAACTATTTGTACACTTTTGGTTACTTGATATTTTGCTTTGCTATTTGTTATATATATTATTCCCATTATAAATAGTAATGTTATTATAGCTATTATTATTTTCTTACTCTTTCCTTTACTTAACCTTTCTATTTTCATTATCAATCCTCTCTCTATGATTATCAATCATATTAGAAATTTCTAACTTATATTAAAATTATAAGCTAATAAATGTCAAAAGTCAAGAAAAATATCGGTATAAAGTCTGTTTTTTATTATGTAACTTATAATAATGAGAAAATGTATTTAGGTGAAATATATGATATATAGCGAAAGAATTAGAAATATTAGGGAATATGAAGGTATTAAACAAGTTGAAATAGCTAAATACTTAGAATTAGATCCTATTATTTATGGACATTACGAAAGAGAAGAAACGATAATGCCACTTAAACACTTAATTAAAGTCTGTAATTATCTTAATGTTTCAATAGATTATGTATTAGGATTTTCAGAAAATAAAAACTTAAATTTTAAAAAGCAATTTAATAAAATTAATGCTGGAAAAAGATTAAAAGAATTCCGTAAAGAATTAAAATATACTCAATCAAAATTTGCAAATATTTTTAATACAACTCAATCTGTAATTGCAGGTTATGAAAATGGAACATATTTAATATCACTATATTTATTATGTGATATTTGTAAAAAATATAAAGTAAGTGCAGATTATTTATTAGGTAGAATTGATACTCCTAAATATTTAAAATAGTTTATAGATTTGTTATGTGTCGGATTTTGTCGAACGGTTTTTCTAGACAAAATTCTTTTTTAGTTTTAGAATAGTAACTTGAACATTTAAGACGGGTGCCTACCCTGTGTTTTTCCTTTTCATTCTTTCTAACTTTACTGGTAACAGGGGGTTAAAGAATAAAAGGAGGCATATGGTCATGATAAAAGCAATTTTATTCGTGATAATATTGTTTAAAACAATAAAAATGACACTTATCTTAATCAATATTGATATAAAGATAAATGTCTTTAAAAAATAAAATTTTTTGTAGGCATTTGTTCTTAAATGTTCTACAAATTTATTTTAACATTTATTTTAATGTTTGTAAATATATTTTAGTTACGTTCTCCTTTTATTAATTCAAGTAGGGGAACAAAATAATATAAGAAGTGTTTATCATTTTGTTTTAACATTAAAGATATTTTAATACGTTTATTTTGATATTTAAATTTGAAATTAGGATTAATGTTATAACTTTCTAAGAATAGTTTATCCGCTTTGATATTGGAAGATATTTCTTCAGGTAATTCTAATTCAATAAAGCTCTTGGTTTGAGTTACTCTTGTAATATTTAGAGTGTTAGCTAATTTTTCAAACCACTCTTCATACATATAAATTATTAATTCTTCTGATACTTGACCAAAACGATCTTCTAGTTCATTTTTAATTCGCTCTAAAGATTCTTTAGAATCAACTTCATTTATTTTGTTATGAATTTCAATTTTGATTTCGTCGTCTTTAACATAATCATCACTGATATGAGTGGAAACATCAATTAAGGAAGTTGGAGAGGTATCCTCTTTTATTTCTTCACCTTTTAGGCGTTTCATTTCTTCTTCAATCATTTGCATATATAAATTAATACCGACAGAATCAACAAATCCGGCTTGTTCACTACCTAAAATATCACCGGCACCACGAATAGCTAAATCACGCATCGCGATACGATAGCCACTTCCAAGTTCAGTAAATTCTTTGATGGCTTCTAATCTTTTAATCGCAGTTTCGTTTAAGATTTTACTTTTATCATATAGAAGATAAGCATACGCGATTTTGTTTGACCTACCAACTCTTCCACGTATTTGGTATAATTGAGATAAGCCAAAATGGTCAGCATTATAGATAATTAACGTATTAGCATTAGGAATGTCTATACCAGTTTCAATAATGGTAGTACAAACTAAAATATCATATTTATAATCAATAAAGTCTTGCATGATATTTTCAAGCTCTTGTTTAGTCATACGACCATGAGCAGAAATAATTCGAGCTTCAGGAACTAATAAATTTATTTTATTAATAAGACTACTTAAACCTTCAATATTATTATAAAGAATAAATATTTGACCTTTGCGAGATAATTCTTTATATATAGCGTCTTTTACAATTAAGTCTTCAGTTTCTAAAACATAGGTTTGAATTGGATATCTATTTACAGGAGCAGTATCAATGACTGATAAATCACGAAGACCAGACATAGCCATTTTTAAAGTTCGAGGAATAGGGGTAGCAGATAAAGTTAAAACATTAACATCATTTTTTAGTTCTTTAATTTTTTCTTTATGAGTTACGCCAAACCGCTGTTCTTCGTCAACAATTAATAAACCTAATTTTTTAAATTTAATATCATTACTTAATAGACGGTGAGTACCAAAAATTATATCGATTTTACCTTCACTTAAATCTTTTATTATTTGTTTAGTTTCTTTCGGATTAGTAAAACGATTTAATAATGCAATATTTAGAGGGTAGTCTTTAAAACGATTTAAAGCTGAATTATATTGTTGACGAGATAAAATAGTAGTAGGGCATAAATATAAAACTTGTTTATTATTTAATACGGTTTTAAATATAGCACGAAAAGCTACTTCAGTTTTACCAAAACCAACATCACCACATAGTAGTCTATCCATAGGAACAGGGCTTTTTAAATCTTCTTCAATTTCTTTGATAGCTCTTTCTTGATCTCTAGTTGGAGTATATTCAAAAGAACTTGCAAATTCGTCTTCCATGACAAAAGATTCATAAGCATCACCTTTTAGAGCCCGTCTTGCAGCATATAGTTTAAGTAATTCTTCTGATATGTCTTTAATACGTTTTTCCACACTTCGTTTAGTTTTAGCCCAAGAAGTAGAATTAAGTTTATTAATTTTAGGTTTTAAGCCATCTTTACTAGCATATTTAAGAATAGTATTTATTTTTTCAACCGGAACATATACTTTATCATTTCCTTCATAAAGAATTTCTAAATAATCTTTTTCTAGACCATTTTTAGTTAATGTTTTAATTCCATTATAAATGCCTATCCCATGAGCCATATGAACAACATAATCTCCCGTATTTAGAGCATTTAAATCTTTTATTTTACGACCTATTTTATAAGAATTTTTATATTTAATTTCAGTTTTAGAAATATTTTCAATATCATATTCAGTAATTACAACAAAATGTTCAAACATAAAACCTTTAATTAAAGGGATATTAACAATAGAAAAGGGAACTTCAATTTCAGATTTAATAATTTTTATTTGATTTTCTTTAGTTAGACAAAATATTATTTTATAACCTTTATTATACCAAACTTTAGTGGCTTCTTTTAGTCTTCCAAAATCAGAATTAAAGTTAGTTAAATCTTTACTGGTAAAATGAAGAGCATTTTTAGCTGTTGTTTTATTATCTAACATATGAAGATAAATATTATATTTGGGATTTATTTCATTTAATTCAAACATAAATTTAGTATCTTTAGGTAATTCTTTTGCTATTTTATAGTCAAGCATTTCTTGCTCTAGTTTTTCATAACTAGCTTTAATTCTGGAATTATCTATAGTTACTACAATTGCATTATTAGAATAATCATATAAACTTGATTTATGTTCAGTTTTTATTTCACCATTAGATATAAGATTAATACTCGAGATTTCAGAGGTAGATATTTGAGTTGCTTCATCAAATTCGCGAATTGATTCTATGGTATTACCAAAAAATTCAATTCTTATGGGGTGTTCACTTAAAGTTATAAATATATCTATAACAAAGCCTCTTACCGCATATTCACCCGTGGTTGTTACAATAGTTTCTCTTTTATAATCAAGTTCATTTAGAATTTCAATTAGTTTATCACGATTAATATCCATGCCTTTTTCAAGTTTAATATTCAGTTTATTTTGGACTTTAGCATCGGTTAAAAATTTTAAATAACCCATTAAATTAGTAATTATAATACCTTTATTTTTTTTTAGAGCATTTAAGGTTTCGATTCGATTAACTTTTAATTCGGGAGATATAGCAAGAGCAACACTAGCTAAAAAATCATCCATAGGAAAGAGATATGTATTATCTTCAATATTTTTTAAGCCACGATAAAACTCATTAGCCTCATATAAAGTAGATGTTAAAACGATAATGTTTTCTTTTTTAGTTTTAAAAAGATTATCTATATATAAGTAGGCTAAAGGATTAGTTAAACCGGTAATAGTAATATTATTATCATATTTAAAATAGTCATTTAAAAAATTCATATTACATCATTCCATTGTATTTATTCATTAATATATTAATATTATTGGTAGGAAAATCATTAATTATATCTTTAAAGATAGGAAATAGTTTATTAATAATGGCTAGTTCTTCTTTTTTAAAATGGCCTAAAACATAGTCTTTGGTATCTATATTGTCATTTTTGGAAACACCAACTTTTAGACGCGCAAAATTATTACTGCCAAGATTATCTATAATGGATTTAATGCCATTGTGGCCTCCACTGGAACTATTTATTTTAAGACGAAATTTGCCAACAGGTAAATCTAAATCGTCTTGAATAACAAGAATATCTTCTAAAGCAATTTTATAAAAATTAACAAATTCTCGCACGGCATTACCAGATAAATTCATGTATGTTAAGGGTTTTAAAAATATTACTTTTTCATTATTAATTTGGGTGGTGGTATATAGAGCATTAAATTTATTTTGCCAAGAGATAGGTCCAAGATAAGCATCTAAAACCATAAAACCAATATTATGACGAGTACTATCATATTCTTTTCCAGGATTTCCTAAACCCACGATTAATTTCATTGTTATCACCTTTCTTTATTTATTTTTAAAAATATTTTGATATGTCTTAGTATTGTTTGTAATAAGAGTGCTATATACTTTGGTGGAAATATTGCCGTTTTTAACAAATTTTAATAAAACCATTATAGCATTTTTTTCAAGATTTGTATAAATAAAATTAATTTTTTTTACTCTTAGATTATTTTTATTTGCTAATAATAAGATTTCTTCTAAGCGATCAGGGCGATGGACTAAATAAAAAGTTCCATTATCTTTTAACAGATAAGAGGCAATTTTTATTATTTCTTCAAGAGTAATTGTAACTTCATGACGGGCGATAGCTTTTTGTTTATTAGCATTAATTAGAGAACTAGCTTGATATTTAAAGAAAGGGGGATTACAAGTAATAATATCAAAATTATTTCCCGGGAAATAATTGTTAGTATCTTTGACATTGATATTTAACATAGTAATTTGCGATTCTAAATGATTATAAGCGATACTTTTTAAGGCTAAGTTATATATTTCAGGTTGAATTTCTACTCCGGTAATATGAAGTTTAGTTTTAGAAGCTAAAATAAGAGGTAAGGGAGCATTACCACTGCATAAGTCTAACAAATTATGGCTATTTTTAGATACTTCAACAAACTCACTTAGTAAAAGTGAGTCTAAGGAAAATTTAAATTTAGTGGGGTCTTGATATATTTTTAAATTATAATCATATAAATCATTCAGTACTTGGTTCATTTATTTCTCCTAAAGATATATCAATTTTTTCATTATCAACTAAAACTTTATAGCTACGATTAAGGATGTCTTTACTGACAACAGGGCCAGAACCATTGGGAGTATTTACAACATCACCAATTTCAGGCATGCCTTTATTGCAAGTGATATATTCATCATCTTCATAGGTTAGACAACACAAGAGCCGGCCACATAAACCATTTATTTTAGAAGGATTTAGAGCAAGTCCCTGATTTTTAGCCATATTCATAGAAACTGAATCTATATGACTTAGGAAACTGGCACAACATAATTTTTTGCCACATGGTCCGACGCCTCCGACTTCTCGAGCCTTATCGCGAGCACCAATTTGTCTAAGTTCAATACGTGTACGATAAATAGAAGCTAAACGTTTAGCTAATTCTCGAAAATCAATGCGTTCATCGGCAAGAAAATTAAATATTAATTGTTTACGATCAAAAGTAAAAGTCGCATTAATTACTTTCATATCTAAATTAAGTTCTTTTACAATTTCCCGGCAATCTTTAAGGGCACGATCTGCATCTTTTAAATTACGAAGATATTGTTCATAATCATTTTTAGTGGATATTCTTATGATATCTCTTAGTTCATCAATATTTTTAATGGGAGAGTTTTCGATAAAACTAACGACTTTACCAAATTGTTCACCTTTTTCTGTTTCAGTGATAACTGTAACATTAATTGGACATTTAAAAGTACTTTTAAAATGATATATTTTGCCATTATCTTTAAAGTTTACGCCATAAATATAATAATTCATGAGATACCTCGCATTTCTAAATTGAATTTATCTAATATTAATTCCATACTTACATTATAACTCATATTTGTTAAAATTTTAGTGATAATTTGAAGTTTTTGATTAATTTCTGATAAATTTTCTGTTAAGGGATAAATTGATATAATGTTTTCGTCATATTCTTGATTAGTTAATTTTAAAAAATAATTATAATATAAAGATAAAATAAGTTTTAATATTATTTCAATATCACCACGATTGGGGCAAGATAATAAAAGTTCATTTTTATTGTCTAAATGAGATTTTTGCAAATAATCTAAATACTTAGGAATTATTTCTTTATATTTGGCATATTCTTCTTTCGTAATATTTAAAGAATCTTCGAGAGAACTTGTGGGATAAGTTAGAGTAATTGTTTGACAACGACTTTTAATGGTATCAATCATAATATCTTTATTGGTAGTTAAGAAGAAACCTAATATGCCGGGAGTTGGTTCTTCAACAAATTTTAACATAGCATTAGCACTACTGGAATTAAGTTTATCGGCGTTCATAATAATATAAGTATTATATTTACTATAAATGGGAATAGTATTAAAATTTTGTTTTAGTTCTTCAATTTGATTTTTTTTAATACCGGTGCCATCAGGATAAATGATTTTAAGACTAGGAAGATTGCTTAAATTAATTAAATTACAAAGATTACACATAGTGCAAGGGGCTTTAAATTCTTCAGGACAATTAAGAACTTTAATTAGTTTTTTTAAATCAAGTAAAGCTTTTTCTAGGTTATTTGTTTCAATTAAATAAGCATGAGCGAGCTTGTTCTCATGATATTTAGTTACTAATTCTTGCAAATTGTTGTTTTCAAACATATATACCACCTATTAAATTAGGAAAAAAATTACGACTAAACCTAAAATGCTAGGGGTACCTAAAAGAGTTACAACAATAAGCGTTATAACATTAATAGGGATGAAAACATCGATTGATGCTAAAATTAAATTTAAACCATAAAGCATAATAAATGCTAGACATAATTTTTTTACTATTTTTACTACTTTATTTATCATAAGCATCACATTAAATAATATGATGTTATTCTTTGGGTTATTCAGATATTTTTTTACGATCTTCTAAGGCTTTTTCTAAAGTAACATTATCTAAATAATCTATTTCGGCACCCATAGGAATACCATAGGAAAGGCGAGAGATGGTTACTTTTTTCTTTTCTAATATTTTTTTAATATATAAAGTTGTTGCTTCACCTTCCACGGTTGGTTTTAAAGCTAAAATTAATTCGGGGTCTTCAAGACTATCTAATCTAGTTAAAAGACTAGGAAGATTAATATCTTCAGGGCCAATATCGTCAATGGGAGAAATTAAACCATTTAAAACATGATATGTGCCATTATATTTACCCGATTTTTCAAAAGGGGCGATATTTTTAAATTCTTCAACAACACATATGAGATTTTTATTACGAGTTTCATCGCGACAAATAGTACAATGTTCTTCATCAGCGATATTGCCACAGATACTACAACGAGTTAAGTTTTTTTTAGCGTTCATGAGAGTATCACTAAATTCCGTTATTTCATCATCACTAAATTCAATGGTAGATAAGGCTAAACGTTCCGCACTTTTTTCACCAATACCTGGTAATTTTTGATAATAACTGATTAGTTTTTCTAAATCTTTAGGATAGTTCATTAGAATAAGCCACCTAATGAGCCATATGCTCCCATTTTTTCGTCAAATGCTTTATCAACCTTTTTGGTAGCGTCTTGCATTGCAATTTTAATCATATCTTCTAAAGCTTCTTTATCATCATCTTCAATTACACCTTCATAAGTTATTTTAATATTTTGTAATTCTTTTTTACCATTTATTGTTACTTTAACCCATTCAGATGAGCCTTCAAAGCTAGAATTATCTAGTTCTTCTTTCTTTTTAGTAATATCTCTTTGCATTTTTTGGGCTTGAGCCATAAGATTTTGCATATTCATTTTATTTTCCTTCTTTCTTTATTCTATTTCTATTTTATCTTTATCAAATATATCTAAAGCAACTTTTTCTATACTATCTATGGGAGGACTATTCTTTTCAGATGTTTGGTCTGATGGAGGTTCTTCCATATAGGTATATGATACTTTATTTTTTAAATTATTAATATATTTTTGCCTTTCTTGCTGCCAGCGATAGTCCGTTAAGGCGATAAATTTATATGATGTATTAAATTTATTATTAAATTCAGATGCGATTTTCGTTAATTCTTTATTAATTAGATTAACAGTTCCTTCAAGGGGATTAGTTATAATGATTATTTTATCACTGGCCGCGGCAATGTTACTATCAATAATCAGATTTAAGATTTTCTTATCCGAAAAATCAGTGATAAAATCAGGCCAATAACTGCGAATGGTTTGTAAATTTTCTTTGGTAGCACCACAGAAGCAATTATTGAGGCGAATATTTATCAGGTTTTCTAGTTCGGGATCGACGGGATTGACTATATTTTTAGGACTAGAATGGGGTATTTCTTTTTGTTGGGGTTTTGGTTCATTAACAACTGGAACTGGTGTTTCATTATGTTTAGAAATTTCAGTTGGAGAAGATGGAGATTTTAAATTATTTCCCGGGAAATAATTTAGAAGAGTTATTTCAATTAAAAGATAGGGATTAATGTTAATATTGATATAGTTAGAGATACTTGCTAATTCAAAAGCCATATCTTTTAATAAATTATAAGGTAATCCTTGATAATTGTTTTCTTTTTTACATAAAATAGCTTCTTTTTCAATTTTTTCAAGTAACTTTTTGATAAGAAGTTTATAGTCTATGGCAAGATTTTTGAAATTATCCATCATTGTAACAAAGTCTTTAATATTGTTATTTAGAAGGCAATTATATAAATCATTAATTTGTTTATTAGATACAGAACCAAAATGAGCAATGACTTCATTTATAGTAACTTTACTATTATTACTTGATAGTTGGTCTAAAATGCTTAGAGCATCGCGAAGGCCTCCATCACTTATGTAGGCAATTTCTTCTAATGCATCAGAATCAATATCTATTTTTTCGGTATTTACCACATATTCCAAGCGCTTAACTATGTCCGGCAAAGATATTTTATGAAAATCAAACCTTTGACAACGAGAAAGGATAGTTATAGGTACTGCTTCAATATTTGTAGTTGCTAAGATAAATACGACGTGTTTAGGTGGCTCTTCTAGGGTTAATAATAAAGCATTGAAGGCACTAGTACTTAGCATATGCACTTCGTCAATAATATAGACTTTATATTTAGAATAAGCAGGAGCTAACTTTATATTGTTAATAATTTCTCGAATTTCGTCAACACCATTGTTGGAGGCGGCATCAATTTCAATAATATCAGCATTTTCTTGAAAGTTTTTACAGCTTTCACAGTTAAGGCAAGGCCCATTTTCAGTGGGATTGAGGCAATTAATGGCTTTAGCAAATACTTTGGCAGTACTTGTCTTACCAGTTCCACGAGGACCTGAAAAAATATAAGCATGAGATATTTTATTATTTTTAATAGAGTTTCTTAAAATGGAAATCATATAGTCTTGGCCGATTATACTTGAAAAATCTGTAGGACGGTATTTGCGATATAGTACTTTGTAATCCATTTTAATCACCGATTTAATTATATCATATATATTAGGATTTGTCCCGAATAATCGCAAAAAAATCCTTTAATTGTTGAGAATATTCTTTTTCAAGCGTACTTATGTTTGCTTTAGCAAATTTAGTTTTAGAATATTCTTTTTTAAAATCTAATTTATCTAGTAAATAATAAACATTGGATATACGGGCTTGTTTAATAGCGGATTCACACATAGGACAGGGTTTTAAAGTAACATATAAATCACAATTATTAAGACGCCAATCTTTTAATTTTCTACTGGCTTTTTTAATTACTAACATTTCCGCATGGTTGCACACATTTTTTTTAGATTTTCTTGTATTATAATACTTGGCAATAATTTTATTATCCTTTACAATTAGGGCACTGACTGGAACTTCTCTTTTCCGGGCGGCTTTATGAGCTAATTTTAAAAGAATCTTGAAATATTGTTCTTCCATATATATTCCTCCATAAAAAAAGGTGCACACAAATAGAGATTGATGTGGCTGCTACTTTCCAGTCCTGACCAGTTTACAATATATTTGTTGCACAATATAAATGTACCACAAAATTTTCTTTTTGGCAAGAGTAATGTTTCACGTGAAACATATTTTTTAAAAATTTTACATTTAATCAAACAAAATATTAAAGTTGTTTTTATATAAAACAATGTTTCACGTGAAACATTGTTTATAACTTTTTTGGTTTATATTTAAATTAGTTTTGTTTTTTGCTTTAATATTAGAAACTTATTAGTAATTTAAAAATAGAAAGGATGCTTTTTGATGTTTCACGTGAAACATTGTTAGTAAGTTTGAACTTATTTACTTTTTTTAAAGCAAATAAATATTTTTATTTAAATAATTATAATTTTTTGTTATTTGTTTTTATTATTTTTAAAAAATATTTTTTATTGAATATTTTAATTTTTATAGTTTTAATATTTTTTGTTTTTTAAAGCAATGTTTCACGTGAAACATTGTTTATAACTTTAATTTAATATATAAATTTTTCAAATTTTTATTAATTAGTAGGGCAGTTTTCTTTTATTTTAATAACAAATCCAGAGGATTTTTCTTAAATTCCGTAATAAAGCAATCGGTGATGTGATTTTAATGTTTCACGTGAAACCTTTTGATATTTTCCATATCTTTTATTAGTTATCAACATTTTTTCTTTTATACTATTAAAGTTATTTTTAGGCAAAAAAAAAAGGAATGCTTACTTATTCAGTTTCAGCATTACTTTCTTCTATTTGCTCTTCTTCTGGTTGTTTATCTACTAAACTAATTGTTGTTACGTATTGATCATCTTTTAGATTTATTAATCTAACTCCTTGAGTTACACGACTTAAAGTGTTTATTTGTTCTAAAGACATCCTCATAGTTGTTCCAGTATTTGTCATTATAATAAGTTCTTTAGATTCATCAACTGTTTTTACTGAGGAGATATTACCATTTTTTTCAGTGATATTAAGGGCTTTTACACCTTTACTACCACGACTTGTTTCTCTAAATTCTTTTACTAAAGTCTTTTTTCCATATCCTTTCTCAGTTACCAACAATATTTTATCTTCTTCTGTTACTACTTCGGCACAAACACATTTGCTGCCATCTAGATTGATACCTTTTACTCCACTGGCTGTTCTACCCATAGCTCTAATATGTTTTTCACGGAACTTAACCATACGACCAGTTTCACTGCCTAAAAGAACATAGTTATTACCATTGGTCTTTTTGACGGCTAATAATTCGTCGGAAGATTTTAGATTAATACATATTTTGCCAGACGTACGTATGTTCTCAAATTCGCTTATCGCGGTCTTTTTGACTAAGCCTTTTTTAGTAACAAATAGAAGGAATTTAGTATCTTCTTGTGGGGTTACACTTAACATTGTATTAATACTTTCATCTTTATCTATTTGGAGTAGATTAATGATTGGTAAGCCTTTGGATTGACGATTAAATTCTGGTATTTCGTATCCTTTTAAGCGATATACTTTTCCTTTATTAGTAAAGAAGAGTAAATAATCATGACTACTTAAATTAATCATATGTTCAACAAAATCTTCTTCATTGGTTGTCATACCTTTTATACCCATACCACCACGTTTTTGAGCTTTAAATGTATCACTGGTAGTACGTTTAATATAACCTTTATTAGTTAAGGCGATTAGGATATCTTCTTCTGGGATAAGTGATTCGTCTTCAATATATTCAATAGCACTCATATCTATATCAGTACGACGTTTATCTCCATATTTATCTTTTATTTCAAGTAATTCTTCTTTAATGATGCTTAATACTTTTTCTTCGGAAGCTAATATACTTCTTAATTCTTCAATAAGCTTTAACAATTCATTTAATTCTTCTTCTATTTTATCTCTTTCTAAACCTGTTAATCTTCTTAGACGCATTTCAAGGATTGCTTCGGCTTGGACGTCTGAGAGGCCAAATCTATCCATTAAGCCTTGTTTGGCTTCTTCGTCAGATTTAGAGCCACGAATTAGTTTTATTACTTCGTCAATGTGATCTAAGGCGATTTTTAAACCTTCTAAGATATGAACACGTTTTTCCGCTTTATCTAAATCAAATTTAGTACGACGAATAATTATTTCTTTTTGATAATCTATGTATTTAGAGATAATATCTTTTAAACCTAAAGTTTTTGGAACTCCATTGTCGAGCATTAGGAAGATAATACCATAGGTAGTTTGAAAGGCAGTATGTTTATAAAGTTTATTTAAAATAACTTGCGCATTCGCATCTTTTCTTAAAGTAATAGTTATTTTAACGCCTTCTTTTAAATCAACGTGATAATCGGTAATACCATCTAATACTTTATTATGAACTAGTTCGGCGACTTTATTTTTTAATTCTAAAGTATTAATTCCATAGGGAACTTCAGAAATAACTATATATTCTCGGCCATTTTTTTCTTCGATTTCTGCGCGAGAACGAATTGTGATACTGCCACGACCAGTTTCATAAGCTTTTTTAATGCCAGAGTTCCCAAGAATTATAGCACCAGTTGGGAAATCAGGACCTTTAATATACTGCATTAAACCATCGGTATCAATATCAGGATTGTCTATATAAGCAACACAGCCATCGATTACTTCACCAAGATTATGTGGAGGAATATTAGTGGCCATACCAACGGCAATACCAGTAGTTCCATTTACTAAAATATTAGGAAATCTTGATGGTAATATTTCAGGTTCTTGTTCTGATTCATCAAAATTGGGAGTAAAATTTACTGTATCTTTTCTAATATCTCTTAATAATTCTAGTGATATTTTAGATAATCTGGATTCGGTATAACGCATGGCAGCGGCACCATAACCTTCAATGTTACCAAAGTTACCATGACCATCTACTAGCATATAACGATAGCTAAAATCTTGAGCCATACGAACCATTGCTTCATAGATACTAGAATCCCCATGAGGGTGATATTTACCCATAACATCACCGACAATACGAGCACTTTTTTTATGCGGTTTATCGGGAGTATAACCAGATTCATACATTGAATATAGAATTCGACGATGAACAGGCTTTAGACCATCTCGTAAATCGGGAAGGGCACGGGCCACAATAACACTCATAGAATATTCAAGAAATGAGTCTTTTACTTCTTTAACAATATTGTTTTTTTCTAATCTATCCATTTAAACACCTCCTAAATATCAAGATTTTCAACATACGTAGCATTAGTTTCAATGAATTCACGACGAGGTTCTACTTCTTCACCCATTAGTTTATTAAATATTTCATCAGCGGCGATGGCATCATCAACGGTGATTTGTCTTAAAACACGTTTATTAATATCCATGGTGGTTTCATTTAATTCTTCTGCATCCATTTCACCTAAACCTTTCATACGCGCAATGTCATACTTAGTATTAGGAGATAGGGAAGCTAGATATTCATCTCTTTCTTGCTCATTTAAGACATATTTAATGGTCTTTCCATGCTTAATAACAAATAATGGAGGTTGGGCAGCATAGACATGACCCGCTTCCACGATTGGTTTAAAGAAGCGATAGAAAAGGGTTAATAATAGAACTCGGATATGAGAGCCATCAACATCGGCATCGGTCATAATTATAATTTTATGATAACGAAGTTTGTCTAAATTAAAGTCTTCGCCAATACCAGTACCAAAAGCAGTAATAATTGTTCTTATTTCTTCATTTGATAGGGCTCGGTCTAAACGAGCTTTTTCAACATTAAGAATTTTACCACGAAGGGGAAGAATAGCTTGAGTCATACTATCTCTTCCTTTAATTGCCGAACCACCGGCACTATCTCCCTCGACTAAGAATATTTCACTGATGGTAGCATCTTTACTTTTACAATCGGCAAGTTTACCAAAAAAGTTAGTAACATCTAAGGCGCCAGAACGACGAGTAGCTTCACGAGCTTTTTTGGCCGCGATTCGAGCGCGAGAGGCCGTCATACTTTTTTCTACAATACTTTTAGCAACTTGAGGATTTTCCATTAAATATCTTTCTAATCCTTGACCAAAGATATCACTGGCAATTTTACGAACCTCACTGTTGCCTAATTTAGTTTTAGTTTGACCTTCAAATTGAGGATCAGGATGTTTACAAGAAATAATCATGGCGAGCCCTTCACGAACATCATCACCACTTAAAGCATCGTCTTTTTCTTTTAAAAGTTTAGCATTACGAGCATAGTTGTTAATAATTCTAGTTAAAGCATTTTTAACACCATCTTCGTGGGTTCCACCTTCATAAGTATTAATATTATTAGTAAAAGAGTAAATACTTGGAGTATAAGAATCATTATATTGCATAGCTACTTCAATACTAATATTATCTTCCATACCTTCAACATAAATAACATCTTCATGTAATGGTTGTTTATTTTTATTTAACATATTAACATATTCAATAATACCACCATTATAACAGAAAACATCACTTTTATCAGGAACGCGTTCGTCAATTAAATGAATTCTTAAACCTTTATTTAAAAAGGCAAGTTCTCTTAAACGAGTAGCTAAGGTTTCATAATTAAATTCAGTAGTTTCTTTAAAAATGGTAGGGTCAGCTTTAAAAGTTACGGTTGTACCAGTTCGGTCTTTGGCGCATTCCTCAATTATTTTCATAGGTTCACAAGGATGACCACCATTTTCAAATCTTTGATAGTGAACTTCACCATCACGGTAGACACGAACTTCTAACCATGTAGATAGGGCATTTACAACTGAAGCTCCAACACCATGCAAACCTCCGCTTACTTTATAGCCACCGCCGCCAAATTTACCACCGGCATGAAGAACAGTAAAAATTGTTTCAATGGTAGATAATCCGGTTTTTTCATTAATTCCAGTTGGCATACCACGACCATCATCTTTTACGGATACCGAATTATCTTTGTGGACAACAACTTCAATATCATCACAATAACCGGCAAGAGATTCGTCAACAGCATTATCAACAATCTCCCAAACAAGATGATGTAAACCTTTTTCACTAGTTGTTCCTATATACATGCCCGGGCGTTTTCTTACGGCCTCTAATCCCTCTAAAACTTGAATATCACTATCTGTATAATTATTTTCCATTTTTCTAAACATTCCTTTCCTCTTCACTTCGTTTGCTTAAGCCACAAACGAACATGAAAATATATTTTATTTTGTCCTTTTTTGATATAATAGTAAATTGTTATCAGGTATACTACAGAACATGGGGAGGTGAGTGGCGATAAGTCTTTTTCTTATATCCCGTATTTTTATATATGTCGATTTTCTCTGGAGTACAAATGAGTGTGCCTTTAAGTTTTTATAACTTATATTATAGAGCACGGAACCTTATATTTGGTAAACAATTTCTCTGTTTCAGAATTAAAGATTATCAGTCAATGCCTGCATAACAAAAATTTATATAGAAAGGAGATTGTTATGTTCAAAACTATTTATAAAAACTGTGCCGGTATTGATGTTCATAAAAAGAATATTGTTGTGAGAATTGCTAAAACCGATGAACATGATGTTACCAATTATCAATTAAAAACTTTCTCTACTTTTACTGATGATTTAATTAAATGTCGTGATTGGTTAGTCGAGAATGATACTTTAGATGTTTGTATGGAATCTACTGGTAAGTATTGGATTCCTGTTTATAATATTTTAGAAGAAAAATGTCATTGTATTCTTTCCCACCCTAAATATGTTAGAAGTATTCCTGGCAAAAAAACTGATAAACGTGATTCTATTAGAATTGTTGACTTATTTAAATATGGTCTTGTCGAACCTTCTTTTATCCCTCCTGCTGATATTAGACAACTTCGTGATTTAATGCGTTATCGTTTTAAACTTGTTAATATGCGCTCTTCAGAAAAAAATAGATTTCAAAATTCTCTTACAGTTTCTAATGTTCAAATTGCTAATGTTGTAACTGATGTGTTTGGCAAAACATCTCAATCAATTCTAAAGTTAATGCTTTCTAACCCTAACTTAACTTTAGAAGATATTACTCCATTACTTCGTAAAAATTTGAAATCATCACCTGAAGATATTTTAAAATCTATCAATGGTATTTTTGATGAGTCTCAATCATCAAAAATGTCTGTTTGTTTAAAACATTATGATTCAATTAATAATTGTATTGATTTAATTGAACAACAAGTTTTAAAACTAACTGTTAAATATACTGAAGAACTTAATTTGCTTTTATCTATTCCAGGCATTAATGAAACTTCAGCAATATTTATTATAGCAGAAATTGGGACAGATATGAATACTTTTATTGATGATAAGCATCTTTGTTCATGGGCTGGTCTTACTCCTAGATGCAAAGAATCTGCTGGTAAGAAGCAATCTGTTAGAATTATCAAAGCTGGACAGTACATTAAACCTTTACTTGTTGAATGTGCTTTAAATGCTATTAAAGATAAATCTTGTCCTTATATCAAAGCCAGATATGAATCGATTAAAAAACGTCGTGGTCACAAGAAAGCTATTATTGCTATTGCAAGGTTTCTTTTAACTTGTGCTTTTCATATACTTAACAATAAAGTGCCTTTTGATAACGATAGATTCGATAAACTTCTTAATCAAAAAATTAAAAAGCATAACAAATCCATTAAAAATACTGATGATATGATTTCTTATTCAACTAAGTTAGGTTATACTGTTACGCAGAATAACTGATAACAATTTACTATTTCAAAGAACGATTGTTTGCTTATTTTAACGTCTTCATTGACGATTTTTGGCGTGTCTCAAAAATTAAATTTTATTTTCAACCTTTATTCCTCCTTTACTTTGCCATTTATAACATGAAATATTTTAGATTTGGCGAGTAATTTAGGGTCAACAAAATCTATTTCCGTAGTAGTTATAAATGTTTGTAACTTATCATCAAGTAATGTTAAGATATTATTTATTTTTTCTTGGTCTAATTCACTAAATAAATCATCTAATATGAGAATAGGCTTTTTATTTAAATTATCCTCAATATTTTTTATTTCGGCGAGTTTAAAGGCAATTACACTGTTTTTTTGTTCGCCAACTGAAGAAAATTCTTTAACTATTTCTTTATCAACAATGAATTCAATATCATCATGTTGAGGTCCAAACAGAGTTTTACCCATAATTATTTCCCGGGAAATATTTTTCTCATAGATATTTAGTAGTTGGTCTTTCGTTTTATTTTTATATTCACTTTTATAATTTAACGATAAATGACCTTTGTTAGTGATTTTAAAATAAATATCAGAGATATACTTATTTATATTAGCTATAAAAGCTTGGCGAATATCAACAATTTTTAGACCAGTATTAATAAGTTCTTCTGTTAAAATATTTAAGAATTCACTATTAAAATTATTTTTTTTGCTAAGAGCTTTTAAATAAGAATTTCGTTGTTTTAAGAGTTTATTATAATTATTTAAAAGTAATAAATAATCTTTATTAATGCCAGAAATTTCAATATTTAAAAGGCGTCTTCTAGTCATAGGAGTATCTTTAATTATTTTTAAATCATCGGGGTTAAATAAAATAACATTAACTTTTGTTATATAATCACTTACTTTGGAAATCTTATTATTATCAATTTTGATGTGTTTTCCATTATCACTTACAACTATCTTATAACTATTTAAGATGTTATCCATGATTAAACCTTCAATCTTAGTAATATTTTTACCTTTTTTGATAATGACATTTTCATTGCCAAGACGAAAAGTTTTGGTTAAACCTAAAATATAAATCGCTTCAACTAAATTGGTTTTTCCCATACCATTTAATCCATAAATAATATTGGTTTCTGGACTAAATTTAAGTTCAAGAGATTCATAATTACGAAAATTAATTAATTTTAAACTTCTAATTTCCATTTTTTGCCCCTACTTTGTTGATTTTTAAAAATTGGTATTTTAATGTACTCCTATACCTAAGAATATTATATCATAAAATAGCAGCCATTTAAAGTTGTTTTTTAAGATTTCGCCTTCTTTCTTAATTCTCAAAGTAAAAGCTCTTTTTTAAATTGATGAGTTTTTACTTTGAGAATAGCTATGTGTTTTTAGTT
>CANRIB010000007.1 GCA_947630575.1 uncultured Bacilli bacterium | reverse complement strand
AGAAAAATTTCCATATGTAAAGCCAAAAGAAAAGAAACTGTCAAACAATTAAACGATTAATTATTCAACAGCCCCTTTTCTTGCTTTAAAAAATCCCTAATTTTTGATATTATATATACGAGGTGATACTATGCCTAAACTTTTTACTATTAATAATAAAGATATACCTGAAATTAATACTACAATCTTATATACCAGCAATTTTAATTACACATTAGATGCTCAAGAATTTATTCTAAACAACTGTGTAGTTCTCACTAAAGATACTTTAGAAAATACAACTATAACATCCTCTTTATTAAATGATTTTAACTGTGAATATTTAATAAATAAACCAGACTTGACTTTAATAGATAAAATAAAAATAAACATTTTAAATAATTTAAATAACCCTAATAAAGTCTTTGTTTTCTTTAATATTCTAACTTATCTAGATAATGAATTTAAAACTCATATAATTACTTATTTAAAAGAACATGACAAACAAATAATAAATTATACAACCGACATAGAAGAAGCTTTATTATTAGATTATCTTATTGTCCTTCAAAACAATAATATTATCATGGAAGGTCCAAAAGAAGAAATATTAAAAGAAGAAAAAATTCTCAAGAAATTAGGATTTAATCTCCCCTTCATTGTTGAATTATCCATTGGCCTAAAATATTATAATCTAATTGATAAATTATATTTTACTAATGAAAGTTTGGTGAATGAACTATGGAAGTAATGACAATTATCGAAAACAAACCAAGAGAAACTATCTATGGTCTATTAGGCAATCTAAATTTAACTACTAACAATGAAAATGTATCTATTGTATCATTTCATAAATTTCCTGCCACGGTTGAAAGTTACTTAGCAAGTCCTAAAGCTAGCAAAGCCCTAAAAATGGTTTTTCTTGACGATACATATCTTTCAAAAACAATTAAAGATTTATCTGAATCCGAAATAAAAAAAATTAATCTTGCGGCTTCATTAATAAGTAATAAAGAAATACTTGCCTTAGACTATTTTGATAAAGGCTTAACCATTAAAGAACAAAAGGATTACCAAAGACTATTTAAAAGACTTTCTGAAGAATATCATAAAACCATTATTATTTATACTAATGATATTACTTTCTTTTTGAATATCGCAACGGCAATTATATATGTGGATAATGAAAATGTTATCAACACTTATTCTAAAAATGAAACTATTCCTAATATCAATGTTCCTCCAATTAAAGAATTTATTAACTTAATGCTCTCTAAAAATTTAAATATTGAAAACTATAAAGAAACCAGCGATTTATTAAAAGCAATTTATCGCCTAAAGGAGCAAGAAAATGAAATATCTAATTAGTATGTCTTATAATGGTTCTAAATTTTATGGTTTCCAAAGATTAAAAGATTATAATACAGTCCAAAAAAAATTAGAAGAAGCTCTAACTATAATAAATAAAAAAGAAGTAACAATAAAAGGTGCCGGAAGAACTGACCATGGAGTTCATGCTTATGACCAAAAGGCCAGTTTTAATCTAGATATTGCAATTGAACCTTCTAATTTAAAAAAAGCTCTAAACAGTTTAGTTGCACCATCTATATACATAACAAACGTTACCCAAGTTCCTGATGCCTTTCATGCTCGTTTTAACACTATAAAAAAAGAATATATTTATAAAATAAATCTAGGAGAATTTAGTCCCTTTTTAGAAGATTATACTTATCAACCTAACTATAAACTAAATATTAAAGAAATGCAAAAATGTGCTAAATTATTTCTTGGTATTCATGATTTTCATAATTTTGTTTCTGGGACTCGCGATAACTATCAATGTATCATATATTCTATTGACTTTAAAAAGAAAAATGATATACTAGAAATTAAATTCACTGGTAAAAGCTTTTACCGTTATATGGTAAGAAACTTAGTGGGAGCTATGCTTGATGTTAGTAATAAAAAAGCTACTTTAAAAGAAATTAAAGCCGCTTTAGATAATCCGGAAAAGAAAAAGCAATTTAAAACTGCTTCCCCTCAAGGCTTATACCTAAATAAAATATATTATAAGGAATAACATATGGCAAAAAAATTGCAAGAAAACCAAGAAAACCAACTATAAAAGATATGATTATCCTATCAAATGCTCCAGATGAAACTATCAGAACATTTGAAAATAGATATTATTATCTTGCTTACACTTTAAGATATACTAAAAATATAGCAGGTAAAAACTGTTCTCGAAAAATTAAAGAAGCTCTAGAAAGTTTAATAAAAATAATAATTGAAGATAAAACTAAAAATGTTGATCAAAGTATGATTTATAATATTCTTTTATTTACCAAACTTTATTTAAAAGAAGGAATTTATGTAAATACTACTGAACAAGAATTAACTTATAATGAAATAAATAATTTATTAACAAATATAAAAGAAAAATCTTTAAATCATGAAAATTTACCTCTTAAAACCCTAAAATTAATGTAAAAAACAAACTTTTTGCAATTTTTATTTGACAAAACCATATATTTTACATATAATTTTAAATGGTACATTTTATTTGTTGGAGTTACAAAGCTGTGGGAAGGCTGAAATAACAAAAACTAAATGAAAGGGAAATAGTTATGAAGACATTCATGCAAACTAAAGAAAACGTTGAACGTAAATGGTACATCATTGATGCCGAAGGACAAACTTTAGGACGTCTAGCTACTAAAGCTGCTACAATTTTAAGAGGAAAGCATAAGGCTACTTATACTCCTCATGTTGACTGTGGTGACTATGTAATAGTAATTAATGCTTCTAAAGTAAAATTAACTGGTAAGAAACTTGATGACAAAATGTATTACAATCATTCTGGTTATCCAGGAGGATTAAGAGAAAGAAATGCTCGTACAATGATTGAAAAATACCCAGAAGAAATGGTAGAAAGAGCTATTAAAGGCATGCTTCCAAACGGACCGCTTGGAGAAAAAATGGGCAAAAAATTATTTGTTTATAGAGATGCTAATCATAAACATGATGCTCAGAAGCCTATCGCGCTAAATATTGATTAGGAGGTAAAGAATTATGGCTAAACAAGTATGGACCGCAACAGGTCGTCGTAAAAGAAGTTCTGCGTCTGTAAGACTTACAGGTGGAACAGGAAACATCACTGTCAATGGAGTAGATGTTAATGAATATTTTCCTAATCAAATTCTTGTCATGGATTTAAAACAACCATTAGTAGAAACAGATAATGCTAATCGCTTTGATATTGAAGTTACAGTAAGAGGCGGTGGCTATTCAGGACAAGCAGGAGCTATTCGTTTAGGTATTGCAAGAGCATTATTAAAATTTGATGCTAATACTGATCAATCAAGAGAAGATTCTTATCGTAAAGTTTTAAAAGCAAACGGTTTTTTAACCAGAGATGCCAGAGTTAAAGAACGTAAAAAATATGGACTTAAAAAAGCCCGTCGTGCACCACAATTTAGTAAACGTTAATATTCAATGTTTTAGAAAACTCACTTATGTGGGTTTTTATTTTATTAAAAAATAATTTACAAGTTAAGTTCCTTTACTAATAAAAAATCTAAAGTATCAAATATTTATTCAATATTTCATAACCATAATGCCAACATATTTATAAAAGCCCATAATAATAAATATCGAATAATAAAAAATAATAAATATGATAAGTACATATAAATCAATCTTGCAAATAATAAAACTTCTTGACCAAAATATAATTAATAAGCTATAATTAAACTATCAAGGTGGTAAAAATGAAAATAGTCTTAGGTTATATTTTAACATATTCATATTTAATATTAATTCTTTTAGGAACAACCATTTTAAGAAAAAAGTTTAACTATAAAGAAGAAACAACTCGTAAATTAATTCATATTTTAGTCGGTTTTTCTTGGTTTATTATGATTTATTTTTTTCATACCTCAATTCATTTAATAATTCCTCCTTTAACATTTATTTTTATTAATTATTTATCATATAAAAAAGGTTTAATTAAATCCATGGAAAGAGCCGAAAATAAATCTAAAGGAACAATTTATTATGCTTTAAGTTTTACAATATTAGCTTTAATAACATACTTAAAACCTAGTTTTCTCCCCTATTATGGGATTGGTGTTTTAACAATGGCTTTAGGTGATGGAATTGCCCCTTTTATGAGTTTTAATTTTAAACTAGAAATAGGTAACACCAAAAAGACTTTCACTGGGTCAACTGGTATATTTGCTGTTGCCTTAATTATTAGTATTATTTTCAATAATTATTATGCTTTAAATTATACTGTTATTAATTATATTACTCTTGCCTTCAGTGCTTGCATTTTAGAATTTATTGGTTTTTATGGTTTTGACAATTTAACTTTACCATTAGGTTTAGCTCTAATTGCCTATCTAATCTAAGGAGGAAATATTATGAATTTATTAATGGCATTTTTATTAAGTTTTTTACTTGCATTTCTTGCTTTTATCAAAAAAGCTTTAACCCCATCGGCCTTAATTCTCGCCTTTATCTTTGCCTTTTTAATCGCCTTTATTGGAGGTTTTCCATCCTTTTTAATGCTATCAACAGTTTTTTTAAGTACTGTCGTAGCCGGTAAAATTAAAGCAGAAAAAAGAAAAGAAATATCTAAAGACATCCATGAAAAAGGTCATCAAAAAGATGTCATGTCTATTATTGCTAATGTAGCACCTGGAGTTTTTTCTCTTATAATTTATTATCTCACTAAAAACAATTGTTACCTAATTGTTTATGCTGCTTTAATGGCCGAAGCAATCTCAGATAGTCTAGCTTCTGATATAGGCATATTATCCAAAAAAGAACCTATTAATATATTAACTTTTAAAAAAAGTTCTGCTGGTTTATCTGGCAACATTAGCCTTTTAGGAGTCTTTGCCTCTTTTATTGGCAGTTTACTAATAGCTTTAATATATTTAATATTTTATCATAATATTTCTATTTTTCTTATTATTACCACCTGTGGATTTCTTGGTAACTTTATTGATTCTTACTTAGGAGCTTTATTCCAAGTTAAATATAAATGCCCTAAATGTGGAATTATCACTGAAAAAGAAACTCATTGTGATACCAAAACTAAATATTATCAAGGAATAAAGATTCTTAATAATGATATGATTAATATTTTAAGTAACATCCTTACTGGTTTAATTTGTTATATATTATTATTTTTTATCTAAAATATTGCTATAGAAAGCTCATTAATGATATAATTAATAAGGAGGGTTTAAAATGACTTATATAGAAATTAATCATGTAATTTTAGCAATTATTAGTTGCAAAAGAAAATATTTTAATGAACAATATGTAACTTATCAAGAAGCAAATATTATTAGTGGGGAAATAGAAAAAAGATTTACAAAAGAAAACATAAACGTGATAATAGAAAGCACCAAAATAGATCAAGAATATTTTGAATCAAAACCTGTCATTAGCCTTAAAAAATCCTGGTATAAAACAGAAAAACGTTTTCAAAATATTACCAATTTAAAAGTTCTTAATATTTTATTTGACGAAAGTTTTATTTTAAATTTATTATTAAAAATATCTAAAGATAATATTGAAAATATCGAAAATAAAATAAACAGCCAAAAAAGTCAAAAAAACACCAAAAAAGAATTATTAACATATCCCACTAAAAAGAATTTATTATTAGAATATAAAAATAAATTGCAAATCTTAAAAGAACGAGATAAAAAACAAAATTCATGGGAAGAAGATTTAAAATTTTATCTAAAAGTTCAAGAATATTACCAATTTTTAACCAATGATTTTTATCATATCTTAAAAAAAGCGATAAGTGATATAAATTTATCTAATATTAATAATCCCTATCTAGAATTTAGATATGAAACTGAAAACAATCAAGATTTATTAAAAAAAGAAATGTTTTTAAATTTTATCGAAACCTACCATCTTGGCACTAAAAAAGAACTACTATGTGCTCCAAGTGGTACTAATATCATTAAAATTTATTTAACAAATATAGAAGATTTACTAAAATCTTACTATCTAGAACTAGAAAAAATGGAATACCTCTATTATCCAGAAGAATTAGGACCAGTTCGATAATAATTGTCAAAATATCAAAAAAATGCTATAATAAAGTCGCTTTAAAAGGAAGTGACTTTTTATGTTTGATACTATCTGTGCTATTTCTACATCTAGAGGGATTGGTGCCATCTCCATTATTCGTGTAAGTGGGAAAGAAGCTCTAACTAAAGTAGCTCCCCTTTTTGATGGTAAAAATCTTTTAGAAGTACCAACTCATACCATCCATTATGGACATATAGTTAAAGATAAAGAAATAATTGATGAAGTATTAATGTCTGTGATGCGTGCTCCCAAAACTTATACTAAAGAAGACATCGTAGAAATAAATACTCATGGAGGTGTCGCAACCACTAAAAAAGTTCTAGAAGTACTTATTGAAAATGGTATTCGTCTTGCCGAACCTGGAGAATTTACCAAAAGAGCCTTTTTAAATGGCCGCCTTGATTTAACTGAAGCCGAAGCTGTTGAAAATTTAATTAATTCTGGAACAGATTTAGAACGAAAACTTGCTTTAAATCAAATGAGTGGTAAAGTATCAAATAAAATAAAAAAAGTTCGCGATATTATTGTCGAATTAATGGCTAACATTGAAGTAAACATTGATTTTCCGGAGTATGAAGATGCTTTAGTTATTACTTTAGAAAATTTGCCTCCTAAATTAGAAGCAATTAAAAAAGAATTAGAGAATTTATTAGATGAAGCAAGGATTGGCAAATTAATTGAACAAGGGATTAAAGTGGCAATCGTGGGTCGTCCAAATGTTGGCAAAAGTAGTCTATTAAATGCTTTAATAAATGAAAATAAGGCAATAGTAACTAATATCGCCGGTACTACTAGAGATATTGTTGAAGGTGAGTTAGAACTAAAAGGTATTCGTCTAAAATTTATTGATACAGCCGGTATTCGCAAGACTGATGATTTAGTTGAAAAAATAGGTGTTGATAAATCTCTTGAAATTATAGATTCTGCCGATTTAGTAATCCATGTCTTAAACAATAATGAAGAATTAACTGAAGAAGATAAAGAAATAATGGCAAAAATTAAAGATAAAACTCATATCACTTTTATTAACAAAGATGATTTGCCAACTAAAATTAATATAGAATTGAAAGATATTGTAATAGGAAATACTAAAAAAGATAGTGGCTTAGATACTTTAAAAAATAAAATAATTGAATTATTTGAACTTGATAATATTAATACTTCTAATTTAGAAGTTGCATCAAGTGTAAGAGTAATAGGTTTAATAAAAGAAGCTTTATCGTCTATTAATAATGCTTTAACCAATGTAAGTAAAGAAATTCCTGTTGATATGCTTGCCATTGATATTAAAAAAGCTTGGGATTTATTAGGTGAAGTAACAGGTGAAACTTATCAAGATGAACTATTAGATACTTTATTCAGTAAATTCTGTTTAGGAAAATAATCTGATGTTGATAATTTAATTAGTGCTTATCCAATTTATTAAGTTATTAAAATATCCAAAAAAATAAAATAAAAAAGAATTAAAACGTATTCGTAAAAAAGAAAGTAAGTGATTTTATGTATGATTTAATTGTTGTTGGTGGTGGTCATGCTGGTTGTGAAGCTTCTCATATCGCTGCTGTCTTAGGTTTAAAAACGGCCTTAGTAACTGCTAACATTAAAAATATTGCTGATATGCCTTGTAACCCTGCTATTGGAGGAACTGCTAAAGGTATTATTGTAAGAGAAATAGATGCTTTAGGAGGCCTAATGGGAATAATCGCGGATAAATCCCATTTCCAAATTAAAATGCTTAACAATGGAAAAGGCCCTGCTGTAAGAAGTCTTAGGGCTCAAGCTGATAAAATAACTTATCCTCAAAATATGTTAAAAGCTCTAGATGAAACTGAAAACTTAACTATTATTGAAGGTATGGTTGAAGATTTAATCATTGAAAATAATACTGTTAAAGGAATAATCCTTGCAAATGGTGAAAGAATAAGTGCTCAAACTGTTGTTTTAACTACTGGTACCTATTTAAAAGGTAATATTCTAATTGGTTCTGAAAATAATCCTGGAGGCCCTCATGGTGAAAAGCGAAGTAACCATTTAAGTGATAATTTAAAAAAATATGGCTTAACTATTCAAAGACTAAAAACAGGAACTCCTCCTCGTATAAAAAAAGAATCTATTGATTTCACTAAAATGCACCCTGAAAATGGTGATGATAAATATTATACTTTTTCATTTGATACCAAACCTTTATATAAAATAAATGACCAACAAAAATGTTATTTAATTTATACCAATGAAAATACTCATAATATTATTAAAGAAAACCTCGATAAATCCGCTATGTATGGTGGTTATGTGACAGGAATTGGTCCTCGTTATTGTCCTTCTATTGAAGATAAAATTGTGAGATTTGCTGATAAACCTCGCCATCAACTATTCTTAGAACCTGAAAGCTTATATTATGATGAATGGTATTTACAAGGTTTTTCTACCTCTATGCCACGAGATGTCCAAGAAAAAATGGTTCACTCTCTTCCAGGCTTAGAAAATGCTATAATAACAAAATACGCTTATGCGATTGAATATGATGCGATAGATCCCTTACAAATGAAGCCATCTCTCGAAAATAAAATCATTGAAAATCTATTTACTGCCGGTCAAATAAATGGCACCAGTGGTTATGAAGAAGCAGCAGCCCAAGGATTAATCGCGGGTATTAATGCCCATCATAAAATAAAAGGAGTAGAACCTTTAATACTAAAACGTAATGAAGCCTATATTGGTGTATTAATCGATGATTTAGTAACTAAAGGAACCAAAGAACCCTATCGTATGCTCACATCTCGTGCCGAATTTCGTTTATTACTTCGTCATGACAATGCCGATTTAAGACTTAGAGAATTAGGCTATAAACATGGAACAATTGACAAAGTTAGATATGAAAAATTAACCACGAAGATATCTACCATTAATAATATTAAAAATATTCTTCGTAATACTAACTTAAGTTTAAGTAAAGAAACTAAAGAAAAATTTACTCAAGCAAATCTTGAAATACCAACTTCCAGTGTTTCTCTTTATCTCCTTTTAAAACGTCCCGAAATATCTATTGATTTTATTAAAGAACTTATTCCTTTAGATTATGATAATGACATTTTAGAAGAAGTTGAAATTGAAATTAAATATGAAGGCTATATTGCTAAAGCCTATAAAGAAGTTGAAAAAATGCTAAAACTTGAAGAAAAAATTATTCCCGAGGATATTGATTATAACGACATTTTAAATCTTGCAAGTGAAGCCCGTCAAAAACTCGAAAAAATAAGACCTAAATCATTAGGCCAAGCTGCTCGTATCAGCGGAGTTAATCCTAGTGATTTATCTATTTTATCAGTTTATTTAAAAAAGAAATATAATAAATAAATCCAGCGTCTAAACTGGATTTTAAATTTGACCATTAGTAAGTTTTATTGTATAATAATTTTAGGGAAACTTAATAGTTGAGTGCTTGCCTCTTGAAAGGAGGCAGATGATATGTATAAGAAAGATTTTTTAATCTTATCTCTTATTATGATTATCTTTTTACTCATAGCCTTACTTTTTACTTTAGTAATATAGTAATCTATATAAGAAAAAAGCACTCAATTTACATTCAGTAGATTAAGTGCTAACCACAAAAATACGGTAAGTGCTCAACCTTGAAGAATTAAGCATTCCCTTTTTTATTTTATGAAGTTTCCCTCATCTCTATACATTATACCATATTTTTAACTTTTTGCAAATATCTTTCCTTAAAAGTATTAATGTGGTAAAATTAAACCGAGGTGTGTTATGTCAATTAATGAATTTATTAAAGAATTATCTAAATTAAATATTAATTTAACAGAAGAACAATTAAATAATTTAGAAATCTATAAAAATCTATTACAAGAATACAATCAAAAATTTAATCTAACCGCATTAATTAAAGATGAAGACATATATTTAAAACATTTTTATGATTCTTTAACCTTAAGTAAAAGCCTAGATTTAACTAAAGAACTAAAACTTTTAGATATTGGGACCGGTGCTGGCTTTCCCGGTTTAGTATTAAAAATAATATATCCCAATCTTGATATAACTTTATTAGATTCTAATCATAAAAAAATAGAATTTTTAAATACTGTAATATCTAAATTAAACTTACAAAAAATCACTTGCCTTAATTCTCGTGCGGAAAATTTAGACAGTAAATATATCGAATATTTTGATGTTATAACCTCTAGAGCCGTTGCTCACCTACGAATTTTATCAGAGTTAGCCCTTCCCTATCTCAAAATTAATGGAATCTTTGTTGCTATGAAAGGCAATATTAATAATGAAGTTGCCGAAACTAACTCAACTTTAAATAAATTATATGGAAGTATCACCGATATTAAAGAATTTAAACTTCCTTTAGAGTTTAGTAATCGTAGTTTAATAACCATCAAAAAAGACCAACCAACACCCCAAAAATATCCAAGATCCTATGACCAAATAATTAAAAAACCCTTATAGTACCAAATAAGTAAGTAATAAAGTAAGCAAAAAACATTGTACATCTCTTAAATTTTATGCTATAATAGTAACACAAATAAAAAAGGAATGATTATATATGTTAGAAACAATTTTATTAGTAATATCAATTTTAATAATCGCAGTTGTTTTATTACAAAGTAATAAAGCAAGTGATGGTAGTCAAATAATTTCTGGTGGTAATGAAGTATTATTCCAAAACATGAAAGAAAGAGGTTTTGAATTATTTATTAGTCGTTTAACTCTAGTTTTAGGAATTCTTTTCTTTGTTATTTCTTTAATTATTTTCTTAAAATAAGACTATTAAAATGGTTCTTAAACATTAAGGAGTGATAACTTAAAAAGGAGTTGTCATGTAAGTAGTTAATTAGTTGTTTTAAAAAAATAAAAGTTAAAAAAAGTGACAAAATTATATTTTTATCACTCCTTAAAGTGCAAGCACCATTAAAATTACATTTAAAAACATTATATTAATGAAACTAAGATCTAGCTTAACTAGATTTTTTTTATTTTACCATAAATTAGTAAAAAAATAATGCGAATATTTGTTTACAAAGCATACATTTGTTGCTATAATAATATTAGGTGATACAAATGGAATTAAAAGAAAAATTAACCATTCTTGCTGATGCTGCCAAATATGATGCCTCTTGTTCCTCCAGTGGCAGCACTAGACAAAATAAAGGTGGAATTGGAAATGCTGCCTATTCAGGAATATGCCATTCTTTTGCAAGTGATGGGCGCTGTATCTCCCTATTAAAAATTCTCTTAACCAATTGTTGCATTTATGATTGTAAATATTGTTTAAATAGAAAAAGCAATAATATCAAAAGAGCTATATTTACTCCTGAAGAAATATGTTCTATTACTATGAATTTTTATCGTCGCAATTATATTGAAGGTTTATTCTTAAGCTCTGGTATTATTAAAAATCCTGATTATACGATGGAATTAATAATCAAAACTATTACTTTATTAAGATATAAATATCATTTTAATGGCTATATACACGCGAAAGCTATCCCAGGTTCATCAGAATATTTAGTAAAAAAATTAGGCACTCTAGTCGATAGAATGAGTGCTAATATTGAATTACCTACAGAAGAAGGTTTAAAACTTTTAGCCCCCAACAAAAAAGAAACAAGTGTTACCAATATTATGTCGACAATTAAAGAAAATCGAAATAAAAGATTTACTCCTGCCGGAAGCAGTACTCAAATGATTATTGGCGCTACCAACGAAACAGATTTAGACATTATGACTAAAAGTAGTAATATGTACGATAATTATGATTTAAAAAGAGTATTTTATTCTGCCTATATTCCTGTAAATCAAGATAAACTATTACCAACTTTAAAAACACCTCCCCTAACAAGAGAACATCGTTTATATCAAGCCGATTGGCTTCTTCGCTATTACAATTTTAAAGTTGAAGATATTTTATCAAATGATAATCCTAACTTTAATCTTTTAATCGACCCTAAAGCCGATTATGCTCTTCGCCATTTAAATGAATTTCCTAAAGAAATAAATACTTCCTCTTACTATGATTTATTAAAAGTCCCTGGAATAGGAGTAACATCCGCAAAACGCATAATAAAATCTCGCAAATATTTTAAACTAACATTTAAAGATTTAAAAAATATGGGAGTTGTTTTAAAAAGAGCCAGTTATTTTATTACATGTAATAATAAATATTTTTTAAATAAAGCCTTATTTAATAAAGAATTTATAGAAAATAATTTAGTTTTAGAAAACCATCAAATTCCTAAACCATCTCTAACTCAATTAAGCTTATTTAATGAATAATAATATTTACTTATATGATGGTACTTTTCTAAATCTATTAAACTTAATATCTTTTTTAATAAAAAATAATATTAAACCCCTAAATATTGTTGATGCTAATTATGAACCTACATTATTAGATAAAATAATTAATTTAAAAATTACTAATAATTTAAATATTATTACCAATATTAAAAATAGTTGGGGTAAAGAAATCTTAAAAGTTATGTATTATGTTTATTTATCAAATGAAAAATATAAAGAACTTATAATCTATTATTTTTATTTAAATACCCTAAAATATAAAACAAATATTTTAAATATGCGTAATCTAAAATGTGTTAATAGCTCTTTAAAAATCTTTAAATATGTTAATAATGAAACACATAAATTAAAAGGCTTTATTAGATTTCAAGAGTTAGCTAATCATGTATTATATGCTGAAATAGAACCCACTAATAATTGTTTGCTATTATTAAGTGCCCATTTTAAAAGAAGATTAGCAAATGAATTTTGGCTAATAAAAGATATCAAAAGAAATATTATAAGCATATATGATAAAAAGAATTATTATTTAATATCCGCGTCTAATCTTAAAATGAATATAGAATTAAATAAAAATGAATTAGAATATGAAGATCTATGGTGTACATTTTATAATACTATTGGCATCAAAGAACGTCGCAATGATAAATTGCGTTTAAATTTTATGCCTAAAAAATATTGGAAACATATCCTAGAAGTGAGTGATAAAAATGAAAAAAGTAATAAGTAATGAAGAATTAAATTTAAAAATGATTGAAGCTATTAAATTACTATGTGAACCAGTAAAAAAAACATTAGGGCCTAAAGGAAGAAATGTTATAATCGACCATTCAGCTTTTTCTCCCTTTATTACCAATGATGGAGTTACTATTGCCGAAAATATCACTAGTGAAGACCCTGTAATAAACACTATACTTGAACTAGCTAAAGAGTCTTCAATAAAAACTAATGAACTAATTGGTGATGGCACTACCACTACTTTAGTTTTATTAGAAAGTTTATATTTAAATGGTTATGAAAAAATTAAAGAAGGTTATAATCCTCTTATTTTTAAACAAGAACTTAATATAGCTTTAGAAACAGTTATCAATAATATTATTAAAGAAAGCACTAAACCAGCCAAAAAAGACTTAGAAAATATTGCTACTATTTCTGCTAATTCTAAAAAAATCGGTCATATACTTGCTACTGCATATAAAAAGGTTGGTAAAGATAACATTTATATTACAGAAAGTAATACTGAAACTACCAAAGTAAATCATTTAATAGGGTATCAAATAGATTGTAATATTGCCTCTCCCTATTATTTTAAAAATAATTTACCCCTAGAATTTGAAAATCCAAAAATTTTACTGTATGCTCAGGAATTAGAATACATAGAAGAAATAAGCCCCTTAATAAACAAAATAATTGATACTAAAAACCCCTTAATAATTATAGCTAAAGATTATAATCCCAATTTAATAAATGAAGTTATCAATTTATATCTAACTAACAATATTCCCCTTATTCTCTTAAAAACTCCCTATTATGGTCTAGAAGAACAAGTAACTTTAACAGATTTAGCTACAATATCAAATACCAAAGTATATTCTAATTTAAAAAATATTGATATAAATAATCTAGGAACCTTAGAACACATAGATATAACAAAAGAAACTGTCACCTTCAAATATCGTGAAACTAAAACTATTAAAGAATATTTTAAAAATCTTAAAAAAAACATCTCTAATAAAAATGAATTTGACACAAAAAGATTAGCTATGTTAAATAAAGGGTTTATTAAAATTGAAGTTGGAGCCCAAACTACCACTGAACAGAGAGAAAAAAAGATGCGCTATGATGATGCTTTATGTTCTTTAAAAATAGCTTTAAAAGGAGTAGTACCCGGAAGTGGTTTAACTTTATTAAAATGTTGTGAAAAACTTAACCCAGATAATCCAGCTACTATCATTTTAAAAGAGGCTTTAAAAACCCCCTTAAAACAAATTCTTGAAAATGCTGCTTTAAATTCTGACGAAATAATAAATAAAATAATATCGTCTAACTATAATTATTTATATAATGTAAAAAAAGATACATATGAAGAAGTTAGCAACTCTGTTGTTATTGACAGTACTGAAGTAGTAATTACTGCCCTTAAAAATGCTTGTTCTATTGCCGGACTACTTTTAACTACCAATACATTAATTATTAACGAATTTAATTCTAATAATAAAAATTACTTAGATATTAATGAAATATAAAGAATTAAAAAACTATTTTATCTTGCTTCAATATCAAAATCAATAAATCTAATTCCCAATTTTCTTTTTCTAATATCTCTTTTAATATTTACTTCGGCATTTATTAAAGTCTTAATATCATATTTTTTATCCATTACTATTCCCAAAATTAAATGATAGTAAGAACCTTGCTTAATTAAAGTAATTTTATTAACATCAATCTTACGATATTTCTTAAATATTTTAGTAATCTCATTTTCAATCTTTTCATTTTTAGCACTTACTCCAATTAAAAGCATAGTATTTTGAAATATTATTTTTAATGCTTGATAAATAATTAAAATACCCATAAGAATACTTCCAATCATATCAGCTTTACTAAAAAATTGACTAACAATAATAACAACGATTAAAAGGCTAGAAGAAACAACATCTAAAAAAGATTCTTTACTTGAAGTAATAAGTAAACTGCTATTAATTCTTTTTCCTGTTTCTCCAAGCATATTAGAACTATATAATTTAAGACCAATGGCAATTAAAATAAAGATTATAACTATTATATTAGGTCTATTATAATAAATATTAAAACTCATAAATAAAACCACTATACCTACTAACATAATTAAGAATCCCATTATCATTTGCATAATGTATTCAAAATTACCATACCCTAAAGGATATCTCTTATTAGGTCTTTTCTTTCCAACTTTCGCCCCAATTAAAGCCAAAATATCTGTAATAAAATCACTAACCGTATAAAAGCCATCGGCCATTAAAGACACAAATCCAAATATATTTCCTGCAACAATTTTAATTAAAGCAACAAAAAAATTAATAATAGCACTAAAAATTATGGCTTTTTCTTCTAATTTAACTTTCATTTTATATCCTCTACTCTCCTATAATATTTTAACACAAGTTTAATTATTATTATATACTTATTTTAAAATTTAAAATCTAACCAATAATAATATTTTCTCAAAAAAACTACTTGACCAAAAAATATTTAGTAAGATATATTTAAATTATAAATATATTTAATGTCGGAATTTGTCGAACGGTTTTTCTTGCTTTAAAACCACTTTTAGGTTTAGAATAAATCTAAGGGGGAAAAGTCTATGAACTACAAAACATTAAAAGATGATTTAACATTTAAATATGTTTTTTCTCATGAAGATATTCTAAAAGATTTTATTGATTCTTTTTTAGATTTTATGGGTCTAAATTATAAAGCTACTCTAACTAATGTTAAAGTCCAAGATTATATGCTACCTAATAAAGAAAAAGTAAAAGGGTTTTTTGGTGATATAGTAGTAACATTAAATAATAGTTATATAGTATCATTAGAAATGTATAAGAAAAACTTCTCTAAAAGAGAATATAAAAAGAGTTTAAGTTATTTACATAAACTAAGTATAGAACAAATGAAGCCTGGCGAAAAGAATTATGAAAAGATAAAAAAGGTAATAGGAATAAGTTTTATGCAAGGAAACTTTAGAAGAATAAATAAAGAAATAGTAAATAGTTATAGTTTTAGAGAAGAGATAACAGAAAAAGTAATAGATGAAGGAGATATAGAATTATACTTAGTAAGATATGATTTAGTACCAAAAAGAAGAACTAAAAAAGAAAAAAGATTTATAAAATGGTTAAGAATGATAAATGCCAAAGACATAGAAGAACTAGAAAAAATAGGGAAAGGAGATAAAATAATGGAAAATTCAATTAGAGTAGTAAAAGAATGGTTAGAAGATAGTGCCAAACATGGATTAGAAAGATACATAGATGATGTTAAATTTGAAACAATGGAAGAAGCAACTAAAAATGAAAAAATAAACATAGCCAAAAATATGTTACATGATAACATTGCTATTGAAACAATAATGAAATATACAGGTTTATCTAAAAAACAAATTAGGCATTTAAACTAAAATATTAAATAAATATAACTTAGTTTAATTAATAACTTTTTCTTTTCATAACTCCAAATTTATAATATAATATAAATAGAAAAAGGTGATATAAATGAAAATATTTAATACTGAAACCAGAAAGATTGAAGAATTTATTCCGTGGGAAGCAAACAAAGTTAAAATGTACACTTGTGGACCTACTGTATATAGTTTTGCTCATATAGGAAATCTTCGTACTTATATTATGGAAGACATTTTAGAAAAGACTTTACGTTTTTTAGGTTATGATGTTACTCGTGTCATGAATATTACTGATGTAGGTCATTTAAGCAGTGATGCTGATACTGGCGAAGACAAAATGGTAAAAAGCGCTAAAAAAGAAAACAAAACAGTCCTTGATATAGCCAAATTTTATACTGAAACTTTTTTTAAAGATACTGAAAAATTAAATATTAAAAAACCTGATGTCGTAAGCCCAGCGACCGAAAATATTGACGAATATATTAAAATTATTTCTAAACTTGTAGATACAGGTTATGCTTACAGTGCTGGCGGAAACATCTATTTTGATACTTCAAAACTTCATAATTACTATCGCCTATCTAATCATGTTAAAGAAGATTTAATCAGTGGCGTAAGAGAAACTGTCGAAGAAGATCCTAACAAAAAAAATAAAACTGATTTTGTTTTATGGTTTACAAAGTCCAAATTTGATTCTCAAGATTTAAAATGGGATAGTCCATTTGGAACTGGTTATCCCGGCTGGCATATTGAGTGTTCTGGTATTTCCTTAAAGTATCTAGGACCTCATTTAGATATTCACTGTGGTGGCGTAGATAATATATTCCCTCATCACACGAATGAAATTGCCCAATCTGAAGCTTACACTGGTGATACTTGGTGCAAATATTGGGTACATGGAGAACATTTAAATGATGCATCCGGCAAAATGAGTAAATCCAAAGGAAAAACCCTAACTATTTCCTATTTAGAAGAAGAAGGTTACAATCCTTTAAGTTATCGTTTCATGGTTTTAGGAAGCCATTATCGTAAACAACTAACATTTAGTTTTGATTCTCTAAAAGGAGCCGAAACTGCTTATAAAAAATTAAAAAATAAAGTTTTAAATTTAAAAGATAATGAAGAAATCGATAATAATATCAAAGAAGAATTTATTAATAAATTTAAAGAATATTTAAGTGATGACCTAAATACTGCGAATGCTTTAACATTAATTTATGAAGTGTTAAAAAGTGATGCCAATGATTCAACTAAAAAAAGTATTATTGCTGAATTTGACAAAGTATTATCTTTAGATTTAACTAAAGAAGATAAAAAAGAAATAGATGAAACATATATTAAAGAAATGATTGCCAAAAGAAATGATGCTAAAAATAATAAAGATTATAAAACTGCTGATGAAATAAGAAATGAATTACAAAGTAAAGGTATTATATTAAAAGACACCAAAGAAGGAACTATTTACGATATATTATAATTTTAAAATATAACAATCAAATGATAAAGTGATTAAGATAAAGGTGGTGAAATAACATGGAACTAATTATTGAAATAGTGTTTCTTTTAACTCTTGCTTTTATTGCTCTTTCTTATATAGGCATAAGTATTTTATATAAAAATTTAAAAGATGAACCCAATAAAAGTAAATTATCTGGTTTTGAAATAGCCAAAATAACATCTAATAAATTAAGTTCTGAAGAACCTCATATTATAAAGAAAAAAGGTCGTTTTTTAGACCATTATAATTATGAACGAAATGTTATTAAATTATCTGAAGAAGCATTTGATGGCACCAATATTTATGCTGGTATCATTGCTTATACAGTTGCTTTAGAAACAGACCCTAAACGTAAAAAAGCTCCAATTGGTCATAAAATTGCTTCATTTCTTGTTATGGCCTCTTATATTATGATTACAATTGGTGCCTTTCTTAATAACTCTAATATTATTCACTTTGGCTTTATCTTATTTATTTTAGCTTTCATAATTGAAATATATATAATGAGTATTTATGGAAATACTTTAGAAGAAATAGAAAAAAATTATGAAATAGCTAAACAAGAAGAATTGATTTTACCTTTTGAAGACAATAAAAATAATCTTATTTTAATAGGACTTATTAATGTCGCCACTTTGCCATATAATTTTATTAATTATTTTAGATAAAACTAAATCCCACAAGTAAATAGTCAAAAACACTTTTACTTGTTTTAATTTATTGTTATAATATTTATAGGTGATATTAATGAAAATAGATTTTGTTTTAACCTGGGTAGATATGAATGATCCCAAATGGCAAAAAGAATATTTAAAATACAATAAAGATATTGATCCTATTAAATACCGTGATTGGGATAATTTAAAATACTGGTTTCGTGGGGTTGAAAAGTATGCTTCTTGGGTAAATAAGATTCATTTTATTACTTATGGACATCTACCATCATGGTTAAATGCTAACAATCCCAAATTAAACATAGTTAATCACAAAGATTATATTCCTAAAGAATATTTACCAACTTTTAATTCTCACACAATTGAATTAAATTTTCATAATATTAAAGATTTAGCCGAACATTTTGTCTATTTCAATGATGATACATTTATTGTAAATTATTTAAAACCAGAAGATTTCTTTAAAAATAATCTCCCTTGTGATTATGCTATTTTAAATCCCATTATTAGTATCAATAATGACCATTTTAGTAACATAGTTACAAATAATATGGCTCTTATAAATCGTAATTTTAATAAAAAAGAATGCCTAAAACAAAATCGCTTCAAATATTTAAACTTAAAATATGGTCATAATTTAATTCGTAGTTTATTATTAATGCCATGGGATCGTTTTCCTGGTTTTTATAGTGCCCATCTTCCTAATGCTTATTTAAAAAGCACATTTAAGACCATTTGGGAAAAAGAAACTCAAGAGTTACACAATACTTGTTTATGCAAAATAAGAAATAATTATACCAATGTAAATCAATGGATAGTAAAATATTGGCAATATGCATCTGGAACATTTTATCCTCGCAATTTAAAATTAGGCAAATATTTTGAAATAACTGATTCTAACGAAGAATTAAAAAAATTTATTAAAAATAAGCGTATGCCTTTAGTATGTTTAAATGATTCTCCCAAAATAAGTGATTTTAATAAAACTAAAGAAGAACTAATTGCTACTTTTGAAAGTATTTTAAGTGAAAAGTCTTCTTTTGAGCTATGAGGTTATTATGATTAATAAGATTACTAAACAATTATCTAAATTAAAAGAAAATAAATTTTGGCATAATTTATTTAAAAATTCTTTTTTTGCTGTTATTGGGGAAGCATCATCATCTCTAATTAATCTAGCCGTTGTTATCTTTTTAATAAGAATTTTAGGTGCCGAAGGTTATGGTATTTTAATACTTGCTCAAGCTTATATGACAATTGTTGATACTTTAGTTAATATGCAAAGTTGGAGCAGTGTAATTAAATATAGTGATGAAGCTAAAGCTAAAAATAATGCAATAGAATATCATGGCTATTTAAAGCTAGGTAGTATTTTAGATATTACAACGGCCATTATTGGTTTTATATTATGCTATTTTCTCGCAGGATTTGTTGGCAATATTTTAAATTGGAGTCCCCTACTTATTAATTGTGCTAAAATATTTTCTTTTGTAATTATTTTTCACTTTTCTGGTACTCCTACGGCCATATTAAGAATGGAAAATAAATTTAATTTAGTAGCAATTCAAAAAATTATTTCAGCTTTAATTAAAGTTATTGCCTTTGTTCTAATTATCATTTTTTATGGTAAATTATCTGTAATTGGTGGAGTTATAATATATGCAATAACAGATATTATTGGTCATTTAATTTTAACAATCATGGCTTTCCATTTAATTCATAAAAAAATTGGCCTTCTAAATGTTATTAAAGCCCCAATTCCTTCAAAAGCTAAAGAATTTACTAAATTTACTATTTGGCAAACTCTAACGGACGCTGTTGATTTACCAGTTCAACAATTTGATGTTTTTATTATATCTAAGTTAAGTTTAGAAATGGTGGCCATCTTTAAAGTATTTAAACAATTAATTTCTGTCTTATCTAAAATAACTACTCCATTATGTCAAGCAATATTCCCAGAATTTTCTCGCCTGTCAGCTACATCCAAAAATATTGAAGGCTACAATGTAGTTCTAAAAATAAGAAATGTCACTTTAAAATATATTTTACCTATTTCCATAATAGTAGGCTTAACATCATATTGGTGGCTATCTCTAGTATTTGGCTCTTTATATGGGCATTATTGGTACATCTTTACTATTTATCTTATAGCTCATACTATAGCACTTTCATATACTACCATTCACCCTTATTTTGTTTCTTTGGGTCAAGTATTTTATTCATTTATCTATGTTTTAATATCTAATATTATATATATATTTGTTGCCTATTTTGCCACGATTAACTTTGGTATGTTAGGTTTAATTATAAGTTATATAATCCAATATTCCATTGTGATATCATTAAAAAATATTCGTATTAAAAAAGTTTTAAAACTAAATAAAAAGACCCTTATTGCTAACTGACTTTTAATATGATAAAATAAAAAAAGCTGAATAGAAAGTGAGGATAAAAATGGAACAATCAATCTCTAAAATAACTAAATATCTCTTAATAATATTAGCTATAATTGTCCCTTTAAGAGATTTAATTTCTTACTATACTATTAGTTATATGAAATTTTTACCTGACATAATGATTTATATTTTACTATTATTTGTTTTAATTAAAAATAAATTTAAATTAAATCTAAAGATATATGATAAATTATATATTGTATTTTTAATCATTGGTTTTATCAGTACCTTAATAAATAAAACATCAATTCTTGCCTATGCTTTACAATTTAGAAGTATTACTACGATGTATATATTATTTTATATTTTAAGAACTCTTAAATTAGACAAAGAAATATATAAACCCGCCCTTAAAACTCTTATAATTACTACGAGTATTATAGGTATATGTGCAATAGGTGAATATCTAACTAATAAATGTTTAATGTTTCCTGAAAATTGGGCTTTAAGTATTAAATATGCAACTAATTATGCTCGTACCTATAGTTTAGTTAATAACCCTAATACTTTTTCTGTTTTAATGTTTATGACCATGTTACTTGCCTATTATTGTGAAAAAGAAGAACATTTAAAAATTCCTAAAGCCTATTATTTATTAGTTTTTATTAGTATTATTCTTGGGGCATCAAGAAGTACCATGCTTGTATTATTAATATTTTTAATTTTTGTTTTTCTAAATTCTAGAAAGGAACATAATTATAAAAACTTTATTAATTTTATTATCATTGGACTTATCTCTATTGGTCTATTCTTCTCTTTATCAACAATTAAAAGTATGATGCACTATAGTTGTGCTATTCAAGATAAAAATGAATATAGCAAAGAAGAAATCAATAATTCCACTGCCAATAGATGGGAAGAAACCTTATCAGGAGACACTTTAAAAAATAGTATGTCTAATGGCCGTGTTTATAACATAAAAAAAGGCTTAGAAATATTCATGGATTACCCTATTATTGGAACCGGATTTGGAACCTTTGGTAGTGCTGCATCTCGCATGGTAACTCCAAAGCTATATGAAAAATATGATTTATATGAAGGTTTTTATTCTGATAATGATTATATAAAAATATTTGTTGAAACCGGAATATTAGGCACAATTTTCTTTATCGCGTTTGTTTTAACTCTACTATATAGTTTTAAAGATAATAAATATAAAGTTTTAATGTATTTAAGTTACTTATTAATAGGAATGTTTTACAATGTAAGTGAAATGCAAATCATGTGTTATATTCTTTACTTGTCTTTAATTTATTTTACACCTAATGAAAAAAGAAAGAGGCTAAAAAAATGAAAAAGAATATTGCGATATTTACTGATAATCTTCATGTGGGAGGCATTCAAAAATCAATTGTTAATTTATTAAATAATGTTGATTATACTAAATTTAATATTGATTTATACTTATTTGATCAAGAAAATTTTTATGATATTCCAAAAAAAACAAACGTTACCATACTAAAAAGACCAAATAAAATATTTAAATTTATCCCCTTTAATCTTGTCAAAAAAATTTATAAACCAGAGTTACCATCTAAAAAATATGATTTAGCAATTGACTTTGATAGTTACCAGATGCATACGGCAATTAGTGCCTTAAAAAGTGATGCCAAGAAAAAAGCTATTTGGATTCATAATGATATCCCTATTAAATTAAAAGAAGAATTTAAATATCGAATATTACATTTTTTCTTTAAAAAGAAATATCAATATTTTGATACTTATTGTGCTGTATCAAATGGAGCCCTTGCATCTTTTAAAACTCTTGAAGATTACCCAAACAAAGAATATTTAGTGATACCTAATTATATTGATACTAAGGAAATAAAAGAAAAAATAACTGAAAAGTGTCCTCTTAAAACTGATTCTAAAAAAATAAACATTGTAACTGTAGGTCGCTTATGTCATCAAAAAGGGCTAGATATTATGCTTGAAAATATCGCCGAGCTTACTAAATTTAGACAAGATTTTCATCTTTATATTATTGGTGATGGACCCGACAAAGAAAAATTAATAACCATGAAAAACAATCTAAATCTCGATAATTATGTTACTTTTTTAGGTAATCAAAAAAACCCTTTTAAATATTTAAAAGAAATGGATTTATTTTATTTATCTAGTCGCTATGAAGGTCAAGGAATGGTAATATTAGAAGCTAAATCTGTTGGTTTAGACATATTAATACCTAAACATTTAGAAAAATACTGTCCTAATATTAAAGGTACAAATAATATCATCGAATTTTTAACAAATTATGAAAAAAAATCTCAAAAGGAATTTGATTCCTTAGAGGAATATAATAAATCTATTACTAATAATATAGAAAAATTATTTAATAGTTAGGAGTTTTAAAATGTTATCATATTTTGCTAAATTATATTCTAAAACGAAAGAAGAATTTTACCAAGATGTTGCCAAAAATTTAAAAGAAGAAAAAAGAATGTTTATTGTAACAGCCAATCCCGAAACTTTTAATCATGGAATTGAAGATTCTGATTTTAATGATTTATTACTTAATGAAAATACAACCCTTATTCCTGATGGTATAGGCATAGTAAAATCTGCACAAATGTTAAAATATCCTGTAAAAGAAAGAATAACCGGTGTTGATTTAGCATCCAAATTATTAGAGCTTGGAAGTAGCCACCATCTAAAAATCGCCTTATTAGGTGCCCAAGAAGAAGTATTAAATTCTCTAATAAAAGTTATAAACAATAATTATCCTAATCTAAAAATAATAAAATATGAAAATGGATATACTAAAGATAAAGATAAATTTTTTACAGCATTAAAATCTTTAGAACCTGATATCTGCCTAGTAGCATTAGGAATTCCTGCTCAAGAAAAACTAATATATAAGCATTTAAATAAATTTAAAAAAGGAATTTTTGTTGGAGTTGGTGGTTCATTTGATGTTTTAAGTGGCACTAAAAAAAGAGCTCCTAAACTATTTCAAAAATTAAATATTGAATGGTTATATCGTTTAATTAAAGAACCAAAAAGAATAAAAAGATTTTACCAAAATAATATTAAATTTATCTTTAAAGTAAGAAAATTAAAAAAAGAAAGGAAAGCCCATGAAAACTCTTCTAAATAAACTTGAACTTTTATTTCTTAATATTTTAACATATTTAAAAAATATCTATACAAAATATAAAGTAGCTATCTATAGTTCTATAATTAGTACCTTTATAACTCATTTATATTTTTTTACTAGACGATTAGGCAATGAAGATGATTTAAATTTATACACCGGAAGTGGTCGAGTTTTATCAAGTGGACGTTGGTTATCTGGGACTTTATTCACTACTGAGCATATTATACCTATAATTAAATTTTTATTAGTTATAATAGTTTTAACCACAATAGTAGTTATTATATGTGATTTATTTAAATTTAAATCTAAAAAAAGTATGGTTTTAGTATCATTACTCATCACTACTTTTCCTAGTCTTGCCATGTCTTTTTCTTATTCATTCATGATTGAAACTTATATGCTTGCTCTTTTATTTTCAACTTTAGCAGTTTATTTAACTATTAAATTCAAGTATGGCTTATTATTTGGTAGTGCTCTTATCTGTTTATCCTTAGGCCATTATCAATCATACATAGCAATAGCATCCGCTTTATCTATGACGTATTTAATAAAATTATGTTTAGAAAAAGAAGAATTATCAAAAATAATTAAACTAGCTATTAAATTATTAATTATGGCTTTAATAGGAATATCTCTTTATTTTATCTTATTAAACATTATATTAAAAATAAATAATACCACTTTATCAAGTTATAAGGGCGCTAATGAAATGGGTATTCCCCCACTAAATTATTGGCCATCTTTATTAAAAAGAACTTATTGGAATGTTATTGATTACTATCGTGGTCTTGCTTATTTTGGTAGCAATAAATTAAGAACATTTACTCAATATAGTATTATAGTAATAGGTTTTATAACATTTATAATTTATCTTAAAAAAGAAAAAATCTTAAAAAATAAATTGCATACTATTTTATTATTAGTTTTAATTGCCTTATTTCCCCTTGCAATAAATATTATTGATTTCATGGCATTTAAAACTTCTACAACCATTCTTAATATTTATCAATTTGTTATCCCATATATTTTAATTATTTATTTGTATGAAAATACTATTTTAAAAAGTAATTATAAACATATTTTATCCTTTATATTTATTTTTATAATCTTAAGTTTCAGTTGGAATAATTTCATAACCACAAATAGATATTATCTTAAAATTGAAGAATTCTACGAATATACATACAGTATTAATACTCGTCTTTTAACAAGAATAGAAGCAACCGAAAATTATGATTATGATATGCCAGTTATGTTTGCTACTGATAATCAAAAAAGTGAATTTTATCAACAATTATATGATATAACTCCATGGCAAGATATTGTTAGATATGATCAAGCATTATGGGGACGATTCATGGGTTATCAAGATATATATTACAATAAAGAGTATAAACTATTTAATTTTATTTCTAATCAACTAGGGGTGAAATTACAACCTGCATCTGTCGAAGAAAAAGACCAAATTTTAAAAACCAGTGATTATCAAAATTTAAAACATTGGCCCTCAAAAGATTCTATTAAAGTCATAAATAATGTTCTTGTGGTAAAATTTTAAACTATCCATGTTTAAATTTTACCTTTTTTTTAAATAATAAATATGTTATCATATAAATAGTTAGAGGTGTTTTTAATGAATTTAGAAGTAAACGGCTATTCCATATATCTAATTCTTTTAGTAACAATTATTTCAAGTTTTATTTTAACTTTTCTTGCTAAAAAAATAGCTATCCATGTAAACGCGATAGATATTCCAAATGAGCGTAAAGTCCATAAAAAGCCTATGCCTAGATGTGGTGGTTTAGCAATATATGGAGCTTTTATTATTGGCTACATGATATACGGGAGTCCAACCACCCAAATGTTATCAATTTTAATTGGCAGTTTTATCATTGTTTTATTAGGCTTTATAGACGATATTAAACCTATTAGAGCTCGTACTAAATTTTTCTTTCAAATAATTGCTGCCTCTATTGTGGTATTTTATGGTAACACCCATTTTAATGAAATAACATTTTTAGGCTTACATTTTAATTTCCCCTACTATGTTAATACTATTATATCTGTTATTTATATTACTGCTATTACTAATGCCATAAATTTAATTGATGGACTAGATGGCCTCGCGGCTGGGATAAGCTCCATTTATTTTGCCACAATTGCTATTATCGCTTTTATTTTAAATAAAATTGGAGGCTTAGATATTATTCTATCATTAATTATGCTAGGTTCAACCATTGGTTTTTTAGGCCATAATTTTCCTCCTGCTAAAATATTTATGGGAGATACTGGAAGCTTATTTTTAGGTTTCATGATCGCGGTCATATCATTATTAGGTTTTAAAATAACTACCATTACTTCTTTAGTAGTCCCTCTTCTAATTTTAGCAATTCCTATTTTTGATACTTTATTTGCTATTATTAGAAGATTATTAAAAGGAGAATCTATTGGTAAACCCGATAAAGAACATTTTCATCATCAATTGTTAAAAATGCATTTAGGAACTAAAAAAACTATTTTAATTATATATGCTATTAACATTTTATTCTCAATCGTTTCAATTTTCTATGTTATTGGGGATAACAAACAAGCTATAACTTTATATATAATATTAATGATTTTTTTACTATTTTTAGTTTTAAAAACTAATATTATTTTCCCTAATCGTGAAAAGAAAAATAAACCAACAAAAGCTGATTAATCAGTTTTTTTCTTGCAAAAAAATACTATAAAGGTTATAATTTTTTTAGGAGATGATAATAAATGGATATATCTTTAATTATTCCTTGCTATAATGAAGAACTTAATATTAAACCCTTTTTTTCTTTATGTCTAAAAACTTTTCCCCAAAATTTAAAAATAGAATATATTTTTATAAACGATGGAAGCAAAGATAACACTTTAAAAGAAATAAAAGACCTTATTAAAGAAAATAAAAATTATAATATTATAGGTTTAGATTTCTCTCGTAATTTTGGCAAAGAAGCTGCAATGCTTGCTGGTTTAGAAAAATCAACTGGTCAATATGTTGCCTTAATTGATGCTGATTTACAACAACATCCTAAATATGTTTATGAAATGTATAACTATATTAATGAAAATCCTGATTATGATTGTATAGCGTGTTATCCTGCCAAAAGAAAAGATTCTAAACCATTTAAAATCTTAAAAAAACTATTTTATAAAACTATTAATAAACTAAGTGATATTGATTTTTATGAGAATGCTTCAGATTTTCGATTATTAAAAAGAGAAGTTGTAAATTCCTTGCTTGAATTAAAAGAATATCACCGCTTTTCTAAAGGTTTTTTCTCTTATGTTGGTTATAATTGCTATTATATGCCCTACCAAGTAGAAGAAAGAAAATATGGAAAAACATCATGGAACTTTTTCTCTTTAATCAAATATGCTTTAGATGGTATCATTGGTTTTTCCACTTTTCCCTTAAAAATAGCCACATTTATTGGTGTCATTGCCTTTATTATTTCTGTATTATATGCCATAATAATCATTGTCCAAAAATTAACATTAGGTATTAATGTTGATGGTTATGCAACCATTGTCTGTTTAATTCTATTATTTGGTGGTCTTCAAATGATTTTTATGGGAATTTTAGGAGAATATTTAGGAAGAACTTATGTCGAAACTAAAAAAAGACCAATTTATATAATCAAAAAAGAGTATCAAACTAAAGAAAGAAGCGAATAATATGGAATTTGTTAAAAAACATAAATGGCTAATATTTAGTTTTATTATCTTTTTTCTAATATCATTATTTTTCCCTTATTCTGGGGATGATTGGCAATGGCATTTAACTAGTTTGAGTTTTCAAACTATCCCAGGATTTGCTCATAATGCTTCATTAAATGGTCGTTATATGAGTAATCTTATTGTTATAATGCTAACTGAAAATATTTTTATTCGGGGTTTAATTATGTCTTTTGTTATAAACACTATAATTTATTTAATTCATAAAGAAACAAAGACAAGTTTCCTTCTTATTTGGTTTTTATTATTATGTATGCCTGTAGATACCTTAAAACAAAGTGTTATTTGGTCAAGTGGATTTGCCAATTATGTTATTTCCACTTTATTACTATTAATTATGTTAAAAATAATTTATAACTCATATCACAATAAAGAAAAACATTTTATAATACCTTTAGTATTAACTTATATTAGTACTTTATTTATTGAAAACTTAACAGTCTTTCTTGTTCTATCTTTAATTATAACTACAATTATATATTATTTAAAGTATAAAAAAATAAATAAACATCTTGCAACATTAGGCATTTCTTCATTGGCAGGAGCTTTAACCATGTTTCTCCATCCCGCCTATTTTAAAGTTTTAAATGGCACTGATACTTATCGCACTTATGGCCATAGCTTTTTAGATATATTTGATAAAATTCAAAGTAATTTTTCTAGTACTATATATAAATTTATATCTTTTAATAATGTTGTATTAATCGCGTTTCTTATTATTTTAATAATAATTTATTTTGAAAAACATAAACATCTTTTTACTGCTAAAAAAAGAAAATTAATTACAATTTCCATGTATTTTAACATTTTATATGTTGCTTATTCTTCAATTTGTAATCATATTTCTTGGTTTATACTAGATGAATATACTAATATGTTAAATACTATTTTAACTATTCTATTTTTAATATCTATATTTATATCTCTTCTAATTATCTTTAAAAATACTAAAATCTATAAGCCAATAATTATTATATTATGCACTATAATTGGACTTGTATCTCCATTATTTATTGTAACTCCAATAGGTCCTCGTAACTTTTTTATGATTTATGTTTTAGAAATAATCTTATCTCTTCTAATATATCAAGAACTAGAAATAAAATTTAATTATAAACCATATTTAATTATCATTATTACTATAATTAGTGTATTCTATACTTCCGTGTATGCTCGTATTTCCAAAGTATATTATGAACGTGAAAATTATATTCTTGAAAAAAGTAAAACAGCTGATTATATTAAAGTCCCCTATCTACCTTATTCAAATTATGTTTGGGTTGGTAATTTTGCAAATGAATATTATAGTAACTTATATAAATCTATTTTAAAAATAAACCCAGATATAGAATTTGAATTCGTTTCTTATAATGAATGGGAAAAGGAGAAATAAATATGTCTAAAAGAAATTTAAATTGTGATATCTTAAGAATTATTGCTTTTATATTTGTAATTGCCGTGCATTCTTTAAGTAATATCAATTTTTATAATACTATAACAAAAGACATAACTATGCTTGGCTTAAATATTCTAAGGCCCTTATTTATGACCTGTGTTCCCTTATTTATTTTTCTATCAGGATATTTAACTAAAGAAAGAGAATTTAATAAAACCTATGTTTTAAAACTAGGAAAAATTTTGCTAACATATCTTTTATGCGCTATCGCATGTTTAATAACCCTGCATTTTATAGAACATCGTGAAGCATTATCAATTGGTGGTTATATTATAAGCATTTTATCATTTGATGCCGCTCCCTATGGTTGGTATGTTGAATTATATATAGGATTATATTTATTAATACCTTTCTTAAATAAATTATGGCAAGCTCTACCAAATCAAAAATCCAAACAAAATCTTATTTTAGTATTAATTTTCTTATTTGTTTTACCAACTGCCATAAATATCTATAATATTAATGATTTAAATTGGTGGCTTCATCCCGCAAAATCTCAAAATTATGCTCAACTAATGCCCAATTATTGGATGGGAAACTGGTACCCTATTTTATATTATTATCTAGGAAGATACTTAAAAGAATACAAGTTAAAAATTAAATTAAAAACCAATATTTTATTAATCCCTATTTTAATGATTTTATTTGGTTGTTTTAATTTTTATCGTAATTATGGAAGTTATTTTGACTGGGCAATATATGTTGGAAATGCTTCTTTTGAAGTATTAATAATGACAATTCTAATTGCAAATCTAATATTAAATTATAAAGATTTTAACTTCAAAAGTATTAAACTAACCAAATTCATTAATAAAATATCTGTATTAACCTTTGGGGCCTACTTGCTTTCACGTATCTTTGATGCTTTAATATATCCTCTTATCAATAATAACACCATGTATATTAAAGAACGAGTAATTTATATTATCCCCACTGTTATAATCATAGCTATTCTATCTTTAATTGCCGCTTACTTTATTGACTTATTATCCCATTTAATTATTAAAAGTATATCCTATCTTAATAAAAAGTTTATTAAACTAAGAACTAGCTAATAAACTTTTTAATTTACTCTTTAAAAAAGATTTAAATAATGATAAAATTAATCTAGGTGAAGTCTAATGAATTTAGTTTTATGTGGAAGTATGAAAGTAAAAGATGATATTATTAAAATTGGAGAGAATCTAAAAGCTAAAGGCCATTCAGTTTTATTACCCATTGAATGTATCAATAAAGAACCCAAAAATATCGCCTCTCGTGCTCATTTTAATCGTATAATAGACAAAGACACAGATGCTATATTAGTTATTAATAATAAAAAAGATAACGTAGAAAATTATATTGGTCCTAATACTTTTGCCGAGATTGCTTTTGCTTTCTTTTATAACAAAAAAATATATTTATTAAACGATATCTATGAGCCATTTAAAGATGAATTAGAAGGTTGGAATGCCATCCCTCTACATCAAAATTTAGATAATATCAAATAAGGAGAAAAAAATGAAAACACTTGCTATTATAACTGGGAAAATCTTAATATTTTTAGGTTCTTTACTCCATCGTGGCAGTACTCTTCCAGGAAAAACTGCCTTAAAAATAGATAAAAAGCTATTAAGTAAATTAAAATATCCCGAAAATACAATTGTTATTACAGGTTCATCAGGAAAAGGAAGCACCTCTAATCTTATTGCTACAACTCTAAAAAATAATGGGGCCAAAGTAACATTTAATGAAAGTGGTTCTAACCTCGACCGTGGTATTACTACTACTTTACTTAAAAATTGCACTTTAACGGGAAAAATAAAAACTGATTATATTGTTTTAGAAATGGATGAAAGATATACTAAAAAAGCTTTTCAATATCTTAATCCTAAATATGTTATTATCACTAATTTAACCAAAGATCAACCACCAAGACAACATTATACCGATTTAGTTTATCAAGATATATTAGAAAGTATTCCTAAAGACACCAAAATAATTACCAACATGGATGACCCTTACTTAAGAAAATTTTCTAAAGATTTAAAAAATGAAATAATATACTATAGTATTCAAGAAAATAAATACAGTTATAAAAAACAAATATTTGAAAATTTAAATATTTATCGTTGTCCCTATTGTCATACCACTTTAGAATATAGTTATTATAATTTTGAAACTTTAGGTAAATATAACTGTCCATCTTGTTCTTTTAAATATGAAACACCTAATTATTTAGGAACTCTTGATTTAGATTCTTCCATTATTAAAGTTAAAAATGATAAATATGAAATTGGTGGTGATATGCTTTATAATGCATATAATACTCTTGCCGCGATAGCCACTTTAAAAGAACTAGATATACCATCAAGCACCATTATTAATAGCTTTAAAAAAATAAATTGTTCTAAAAAAACTAGTTTTGAAAGTTATAATAAAACATTTACGGCTATATCTTGTAAAGCGGAAAATGCCACCACTTACAATCAAGCTGTCTTTAAAGTTATAAGTGATAAAAGTAAAAAAGATATAATTATTGGTTGGAAAGAAATTTCTCGAAGATATAATTATTTTGATATATCATGGCTCTATGATGTTGAATTTGAACTATTACTTAAAAATACTCATAAATTTTATTGCTGTGGAATTGATGCCGAAAATATTGCTAAACGTTTAATTTTAGGGGGTATTCCGGAAGAAAAAATAATTACCGCCCCTTCTTTATTAGAAATAAAAGAAGAAGTAATAAAAGATGAAGTAGATAAAGTATATGGTATTTTAAATTTTGACTATATCGAACCATTTAAAGAAACAATGAGGGAGGAAAACAATGACAATTAATATCGCCCACTTATTTCCAGATATTTTAAATCTCTATGGTGAAAATGGTAATATCAAAGCTCTAAAATATGCCCTAGAAAAATTAAATTATCAAGTAAGCATAACAAACGTTACCATAGAAGATAAAATAGAATTTCCCAAATATGACTTTGTTTATATCGGAAGTGGTAGAAGTGAATATTTAAAGCTTGCCCAACAAAAACTATTAGAATATAAAAATGATATATTAAGTTATATCAAAAAAGATAAAGTAATGTTAGTAACAGGTAATGCTTTAAGTTTATTTGAGTTTTTAAATCTCTATGAAGTTAGTAAAGAACAAACCTTTAAAGTTGCCGATGTTAAAGCAACAACTTCTCTATGTAATGGCATGATTTATGCTTTTCAAAATACTGAATATTTAATCAAATCTACTACTAATTTAATATTTAATTTAGAATCAGGTTTTGGAAATAACGAAACTATGTTAGAAGGCTTTAAAGAACATAATTTTTATGTTACTTCCCTTATTGGTCCCCTACTTGCCCGTAATGATAATTTAACCAAATATTTTGTTAATACATTAACTGAAAATCATTAATTAAGAAGAAAATTACTCTTCTTTTTTTCTTCTTTAAATAGGCAAAAATATCTATAAAATGATTTTCCTTTATTGACTATAAAAATGTTATGCTATATAATTTATAATAAAGGAGGAGTTGAAATGAAAGAGGAAAAGAAAAGAGGAACAACAACTAAAAGTCCAGCCAAAAAAACAACTTCAAGTTCTAAAAAAACAAGTAAAACTCCAACTAAAACAGCAGTTAAATTAACAGCTAGCAAAACAAGCGCTGCAACACGTCCTGCTACAAAAACAATTGCTAAAGTTGAAGTTAAAACCGAACCTAAAGTTGAAGCTAAACCTACTAAAAGAAATGTTGCTATTGAATTATGGCGTTTCATAATTGCAATTACTATAATTGGTTTTCATACTGGTTGGATAATTGCTCGTAGTTGTAATGGTACTAATGGTTACTGGATGGAAACAAGTAATTGGTTCTTTGGTTCAAGTGAAGTATTATTAATCTTTACTTTAACTGCCGGTTATTTTATGGTATCTCATTTTAAGAAAAAAAGTCAAAATGCTGAATACCAAAAAAGAAGTGCTAGTTCACGTGCATGGGAATATACTTGGAGTCGTGTTAAAGGATTAATCCCTGTATTGATTCTTGGATATATTTTAGGTATTTTAATAAGTACTAAATTCTATTATCCTGATTATACTTTCCAACAAATATGCACCATGACTATTAACAGTGCTTGGGAATTTTTAGGTTTCCATGCTGTTGGTTTACGTAGTACTGGTAGTGAATTCTTTAACTTAAATGGTCCATTATGGTTTATTTCCGCAATTATTATTGTTGGCTATTTCCTATATTGGGGCTTATGCAAAAGTGAAGATACTTTATCAGGTTTAGTTGCTCCATTTATATTTGTCTTCTTAAGTGGATGGTGGGCATTTACAGGTACACGTGCAGCTCAAACTGCTTGGTCAACAATTGGCTTACAAACAGCCTCAACTAATGGTATGGGCGGTTCTGCAACTGATGCAACAGCATTCCTAGGATTTAACAATGGTTTACTATTTGTTATGCTAGGTATGTTAGGTGGTATTATCCTATACTACTTTATTGAACGCATTAAAAATCGTAAATTCTCTAAAACTGGAGTTATCGCGTTAACAGCTTTAAATGTTGTATCAGCTGGCTTACTATTATGGTACACAATATATCCAGCAACATGGTTTAATTTAGATCGTTGGACTGTATCATTATTATGTATCATTGTAATTGGCTTAACTTTATTAAATAAAGATTATTTAACTAAAGCTCTAAACAATGATGTAACCCATAGCTTATTTGCTTACTTAGGAAGTATTTCCTTATATGTTTATATGTTACATTATCCAGTAGCAATATTTATGCTAAGAGTACTAGGACAAAATACAGCCGAAACAATCTATTCATTCTGGCTAATATTTATTCCAACTGTTATTATAACAGTAATTCTAAGTATTTTAGTAAAAATGGTTATGGATGCAACAATAATGAAGAAGAAAGCTTAAAGATAGTGCAAGCTATCTTTTTTCTTTGTCTAAATTATTCTATTAAAAAATTATTTTTTGTCAAACAAATATAAATTAATTAAAAATAAAAATCAAAAAATAGTCAAAATACCCAATATATGATAAAATAAAAACAAAGATAAATGGAGGTACAATATGAAAATAATAGAAGCAAAAGATGTTACAAGTTTTATTAAAGATAATGATACAGTTGCTATATCCGGAAGTGGTGGCTCAGGTTCTCCTGAAGCATTACTTAAATCTTTAATGGATAGTTACAATCAACATAAGACTCCTAAAAATATTACAGTTGTAACGGGTATATCTCCAGGAAATTTAACTAAAGATTATGTTGGCATGAATATGTTAAGCGAAGATGGTCTAGTAGGAAAAGCTATATGTGCTCACCTTGGTATGGGAAAACTTTTTGGTGAGAAAGTAGGAGAAAATTTATTTCCGGCTTTTGCCCTTCCTCTAGGAGTTTTAAATCATTTATTAAGAGCCATTGCTGGCCATGAACCCGGGATTATTACTCATATTGGCTTAGATACTTTTGCCGATCCTCGCATTGAAGGCTGCTGTGCTAATGAATTAGCTAAAAAAGAAGAACCAATTGTCGAATTAATGAAAATAGGTAAAGAAGATTATTTATTTTACAAAGCTTTTCCTATAAATGTAGCCCTCTTAAAAGCAACATATGCTGATGAATCAGGTAACATAAGTTTTGAACATGAAGCCGTACTAGGAGAACAATTTAATATGGCGGCGGCAACTCATAATTCAGGTGGTATAGTAATCGTTGAAGTAAAAGAAATAAAACCTGCTGGTTCTTTAAAAGCCAAAAATGTCTTAATCCATAATAAATTAGTTGATTATGTTGTTGTCGCCGAACCAAATACCTCATTAGGTGATTATAACTTACCTATTTATCATGCTGAATATACAGGAGATAAAAAAATTCCATTAGAAAAAATAGAACCCAAACCATTAGACGAACGAAAAATTTGTGCCCGACGTGCTACAATGGAATTAAAAAAAGGTTATGCTATAAATTTAGGAGTAGGTATGCCTGACATGGTTGCTAAAGTTGCTGCCGAAGAAAATATTTCTGAAGAATTAAATTTATCTATTGAGTGTGGGGCAATGGGAGGAGTACCAATTGGAGGAGTAGCCTTTGGTGCCAGTATTAATCCTGATAGTATAATTCCTACTGCCGAAAACTTTGATTTATATAATGGAGGCTTTTTAGATATGGCCGTCTTAGGTCTTGCTGAAGTTGATAAAGATGGAAATGTTAATGTTTCCAAATTTGGTTCTCGAATTACTGGTCCCGGAGGATTTATCAATATTACTCAAAGTACTAAAAAAATTATCTTTATGGGAACTTTTACAACTCTAAATCTAAAAGAAACCATTAAAGACGAAAAATTAATAATTGAAAAAGAAGGCGAAAAAAACAAATTTGTTAATCAAGTAGAACAAATAACTTTCAGTGGCAAAAATGCTTTAAAAAACAATTTAGAAATATTATATATCACTGAAAGAGCCGTCTTTAAATTAACTAAAGGTGGTTTAGAATTAATAGAAATTGCTCCAGGAATAGATTTACAAAAGGATATATTAAATCAAATGGCATTTAAACCAATTATCTCAGCTAAATTAAAACTAATGGATAAAAGAATATTTAAAGAAGAAAAAATGAATATAACCATTGAATAAATAAAAAAATAATGTTAAAATAAATTTGTAGAACATTTAAGAACAAATGCCTACAAATTATTTCATTTTATAGACATTTATCTTTATATCAAGTTTAACATAAACATTGATTAAGATAAGTGTCATTTTTATTGTTTTAAACAATATTATCACGAATAAAATTGCTTTTATCATGACCATATGCCTCCTTTTATTCTTTAACCCCCTGTAAAACAGTAAAGTTAGAAAGAACGAAAAGGAAAAACACAGGGTAGGCACCCGTCTTAAATGTTCAAGTTACTATTCTAAAACTAAAAAAGAATTTTGTCTAGAAAAACCGTTCGACAAAATCCGACATATAACAAACCTATAAATTATTTTAAATATTTAGGAGCATCAATTCTTCCTAATAAATAATCTGCACTTACACCATATTCAACACAAATTTTATAAAGAAATAAAGTAGCTATTAAAGTTCTTCCTTTTTCATATTTACATATAACACTTTTATCAGTTTTTAATAATTGAGCAATTTCCACTTGAGTAATTTTATTTTCTTTTCTCCACTCTTTTAATCTATTACCAGCAAATTTAAAATCAATATTTTTATTAACTTTTCTATACTGCTTAACATTAGTAAATTCAAATAAATAATCTAAGGAAACATTATAAAAATTACAAATAGTTATTAAATGTTTAAGTGGCATTATCGCGTATTCTCTTTCATATTGACCATAAACTTCCCTATTAAGTTTTAACAAATCCGAAAAATAATATTGATTTAATTCTTTTTCTTCTCTTAAATACTTTAATCTATTATTATACAGCATTTAAACCACCTATCTGATTTTCTCATAAAACTAAAGCTAAAATCTAAAAACAAGAAAATAGCCAACTTTTAATTGACTTTTGACATTTACTAGACTATAATTAATATATAAGTTAGAAATTTCTAATATGATTGATAATCATAGAGAGAGGATTGATAATGAAAGTAGAGAAGTTAAGTAAAGGAAATAAGAAAAAAATAATAATGCTTATAACAATAATAGTATTAGCAATAGGAATAATATATATAACAAATAGCAGAGCAAAATATCAAATAACCAAAAGTGTCCAAATAGTTAATGGTATTGTTAATTATAGTCTATATGATTTTCAAATATTATCGATGTATAAGGTAGAAGATGGACAAGAAACTCCTATAGATACAATGCCATCAGCAGAAAAATATGCAATAGATAGTGAAAGAAGTTCTTGCAAAAATAATAATGGTAAAAACAATCAAGCAATATTAAAAACAATAAATGGTAATCATACAATAGCTAATTTAAATAAGTTAGATAAATGTACATTATATTTTAATAAGACAATAACAGTTACTGAATTAGTAGCGAGTAAAACAACACAAGAAGGTCAAAAAGAATTTACAGGTATAGAAACAGCAGATAATACAGGAGAATTATATTCAGATACAGACGATTTAGGAACAACCTATTACTTTAGAGGAAAAGTAAAAGATAATTGGGTAAAATTTGGAGAAGAAAATGGAGAACCAATATGGTGGAGAATCATCCGAATAAATGGAAACAATTCAATAAGAATAATATATACTGGGACAGGAGAAACTGCACCAACAAGTGATGGATATTTGAATAACAATACAACTGGAAGTCAATTACAAACGAAAGCATATAATGCGTATTATAATGATAATAAATATGTAGGATATATGTATGGAACAGAAAGAAAAGGTAGTGCTGGTAAAGAAACTACACCTACGACTAGATATGAAGATGCTCATGCAAATAATTATGATAGTGATATAAAACAAGTATTAGATACTTGGTATAAAACAAATCTAAAAACAAGCTATGAACAATACATAGATCCAAATGCAGGATTTTGTAATGATAGAAAAATAAATACTCAAGCTAATGTATGGTGGAGTAGTGATACAGCAATGGGATATGGGAAAAATGCTACTGCTTATGCTCCATGGAGCAGATTATTGGATTCAAGCGGAAGAGCTAATTCAAAACATACACCAACGTTCAAGTGTAGTCAAACAGAAGATACATTTACACTTCCAGGAGCAAAAACGCCAAGTAACGAAGATTATGGGAATCATAAACTATTAACTAATAATGGTACAGGTGATAATAGTCCAATAGGATTAATAACTATAGACGAAGCAGTACATGCCGGAGGATATTATAACCGTGATAATAATCAATCTGACAATAAACAATTTTACTTATATACATGTTCTGCTTATTGGACAATGTCTCCGCATTACTTCAGCACTAACGGCTATGCTCACGTGTTCTATGTGGATTCAAGCGGCGGCCTCAACAACTACCTTCCCGTGAGCAACGCGAACGTCGGTGTGCGTCCAGTCATAAATATAAAAGCAAATACAAAATTCACAGGAAGTGGAACTGCAAGTAATCCATTTGTTGTTCAATAAATTAAATAACACTTGCCTAAGTCGCTCTAAACTTTATTCTTAGGCAAGATTAAATTCCATGCGAGGATATTCTCCTCGTCTTTTTATTTTATCTAGACAAAAGTAAATTCTATTTATAAATATATTCGTATATTAAATTAGGAGGTGTAATTTGAAAAAAATACCAATCCTAATTTTATTCATAATTACTTTATTTATATTTATACCTAAAAAAGTAAATGCTATAAATGGTATTGATGTTAGTGAATTTCAAGGCACAATTAACTTTAATGCTGTTAAAAGCGATGGTATAGATATAGTGTACATTAGAACTAGTGCTGGCTTTAGCTATGTAGATAAAAAATTTAAAGAAAACTATAACAAAGCTAAATCTGCTAATTTAAATATTGGTTTTTATCATTATGTAACTGCCCGAACAACTGAAGAAGCCAAAGAACAAGCACGTTTTTTTGCATCAGTAATAAAAGATACTTCTCCAGATTGTCTACTTGCCATGGATTTTGAAAGATTCCCCGACTTAACTAAAGAAGAAATAAATAATATATCATTTGCCTTTTTAGAAACCTTAGAAAAAGCCACTAATAAAAAAGCAATGGTTTATAGTGATGCTTACAATGCCGATTTTACTTTTAGTTCCGAATTATTTTCCAATTATCCTTTATGGATAGCCCAATATGGCGTAGATAAACCTGAAACTAAAAGAACATATATTGGTTGGCAATACACCGATAAAGGCCGCGTAAAAGGCATAAATGGCAATGTTGATCGTGATAATTTTGATAATGCAGTTTTTTTAGCAGACAAAACCCCTATTAAAGAACCAGAACTAAAACCTGAAGAACAAACCAAAATAGTTTATTATCGTGTAAAAAGAGGTAATACCTTATATGGAATCGCCAAAAAATATCAAACATCTATCTACGCTATAGCAAAAGAAAATAACCTAAAAAATCCTAATTTAATATATCCTAATGAAATATTAAAAATTATCACATCATATAAATATCAAACCACTAGCACTGGTACTAATAAAATATATATAGTAAAAAAAGGAGATACTTTAAGTAAAATAGCTAACATTTATCATGTTAGTATATCTAATCTAGTTACTTGGAACAATATTAAAAATCCGAACTTAATATATCCTGGTGAAAAAATAATTATTAAACCTTTAAATAACACTGATTTAATTAAATATGAAGTTAAAAATAAAACAAATTTAAATAATATAGCTAAATCTTATCAAATATCTATTTATGAATTAAAAGAAATAAATAAACACATAGATTATAATTTAAATATAGGAGATATAATCTATATTCCTGAAAGTTATATATATTAATCGTTTATCAATCTTTTTTGATAAACGTTTTTAGTTTAACCAATTGCGATTATACCTAGAAAATGCTATAATAATTTTAGGTGAAAAAGATGCATAAATTTATTCACATAAATACCAATAAAATAAAAACTATTTTATATTGTTTACTTATATCTTTTAGTATTCTTTTATTTACTAGTAAATGCTCTTTTTTATATCCCTTTAATGATTGGGTTGACGCGAATGCTTTTTTTACTATGGGTAAAAGCATGTTTAATGGAATAATTCCCTATTTAGATATATTTGAACAAAAAGGAATTATCTTATATTTAATATATGGTCTAGGTTATTTAATATCTAACACTACTTTTTTTGGTATCTTTATTCTTGAAATAATTAGTTGGACTATAACTCTTTATTACAGTTATAAAATTATTACTTTATTCTTATCAACTAAAAAAGCTTATTTTATATTACCAATATTTATGACTATAATTTGTACTAGTCGTGCTTTTACTCATGGTGGTTCTGCTGAAGAATTTTGCTATCCCTTAATAATAATTACTTTATATTATTTTTTAAGTCATTACCTAAAAGAACCCCTATCCTATTCCCAATTATTTATAAGTGGTTTTCTTGCTGGTTTAGTTTTGTTAATTAAATATACTTTACTTGGTTTTTGGTTTGGTTTTATGGCCACCATATTCTTTGATTTTATCTTAAAAAAAGATTATAAAAAAGCCTTTATTTCCTGTTTAATATTTTTATCAGGAATGTTTATTCCTTTTATTATAACTATTATTTATTTTATTATTAATCATGGTTTAAAAGAATTTATAGATGTTTATTTTATCACTAATATCTTTAGTTATTCTACTAAATCCCCTCTTTATTTAAGACCTATAATACTTTTAATTGGTTTTCTAAAAGATATTATTTATAATGGACCTATAGTCTTTATTTTAATATTAATATTCCCTTTCTTATTATTTAAATTATCATTACCTAAAAGAAGTAAAATAAGTCTATTAATAATATTATTTTTTACTATTTTCTTTATCTTTTTTGGTTTAAAATTCTATCGTTATTATTTATTACCCATCTTAATCTTTTTAGTTATCAGTTTAATTGCTATAACTTCCTATATTCCTGAAAAAATAACTTCCAAAAGTTATATATTTGTTTTAATATTAAGTATTATCTTTTCCTATTTTAATGCTAATTATAAAGAAATGATATTCATGCCTAAAGAAGAACTATTTCAATATGAATATTTAAAATATTTAGATAAAAACAGTACTTTAGTTAATTTAGGATCTCTAGACTGTGGTTTATACACTACAAGTGGTATTGTTCCTAGCACTTATTATTTTGAAAAACAAAATTTAAAATACGAAGAATATCCTGAACAATATTTAGCCTTTAAAGATTATATTCATAATAAAAAAACTGATTATATTATATATCTAAGTAAATATAAAATATCTAAATTAGAAAAAAAAGAACCTGAATTATTTACCAATTATAAATTAATAAAAAATAAGCGCCAAGATTTTGAAAATCGAAAAAGATATGCTTATTTATTTGAAAGGAAGTAGAAAAATGAAAGTATTATATATTGTTATTCCCTGTTATAATGAGGAAGAAGTATTACCAGAAACATCTAAACAATTAAAAGAAAAAATAACAACTTTAATTAAAGGTAAAAAAATTGCTAAAGAAAGCAAAATATTATTTGTTGATGATGGTTCTAAAGATAAAACTTGGAAATTAATTGAAGAATTAACTAAAGAAGATAATATTTTTGCCGGTGTAAAACTAAGTCGTAATAAAGGCCATCAAAATGCTTTACTTGCTGGTTTAATGACTGCTAAAGAGCACGCTGATATGGCTATATCTATGGATGCTGATTTGCAAGATGATATTAATGTTATTGATTTAATGATTGACAAATATGAAGATGGCAATGAAATAGTATACGGAGTTCGTGGTTCTCGTAAAAAAGATTCATTTTTTAAAAGATTTACAGCCCAAAGTTTCTATAAATTAATGAAAATATTAGGTGTTGATATAATATATAATCATGCTGATTGTCGGCTTATGAGTAAAAGAGCTTTAGAATGCTTATCAGAATTTAAAGAAGTAAATTTATTTTTAAGGGGTATAGTTCCTCAAATTGGTCTAAAAAATGAAATAGTTTATTATGATCGTAACCCAAGATTTGCTGGTAAATCCAAATATCCATTAAAAAAGATGTTATCTTTCGCCTTTGATGGCATAACATCCTTTAGTATTAAACCTTTAAGATTAATTCTATCATTAGGGGTACTAATATTATTTATTAGTATTATTATCATGATTTATTCTCTAGTCGTAAAAATATTAGGTTCTACTGTTCCCGGTTGGACATTTATAACTATATCCATTTGGTTTATTGGTGGTCTTCAAATGATTTCTATTGGTATTATTGGTGAATATATAGGAAAAATATACAGTGAAACCAAACAACGTCCTCGTTATTTAATTGAAAAAACAATTATTACAAATAAAAATTAGTAACTATAAAATTACTAACTTCTATTTACTAGTTTTTTTCTTTTTATCTAAATTTTTATTTATAAATTTAACTTTTACACCCTTAACTCTTCCGAATTGTTTTTTTACACCATCAGGTAAGTTTTTCTTAATAACTTTCATGCGCCCACCTCCACTTGCAATCTAATTATAACACTAAAAGGAAATATATGCTAGTTAAACTTAACAAAATATCAAGTAATACCAATAAAAATCTAAATAAAGAACAAATATTATTAATTGATACTATTAAAAGATTTTAAATTAAGCAGATTTTCTAAATTTGCTTTTTTTAAATTCTCTTATTATTAACTATATGTTATAATAATTATATATAGAGAATATTTAACCAAAAAATGTTATTGTTTAATATTAGTTAAAGTGTTAAAATATTTTACGAAAAAGAAGCAATATTTATAAAATAGAAAGGAGAATAGTTATGTTTGATTTAGTATCAAAATATAAACCAAGCGGTGACCAACCAGAAGCTATCAAAGAATTAGTAGATGGTCTTAAAGCAGGGAAAAAAGAACAAGTTTTATTAGGTGCAACTGGAACAGGCAAAACTTTTACAATAGCAAACGTTATAAAAGAAGTTAATAAACCAACTTTAGTTTTAGCTCATAATAAAACTCTCGCCGGCCAACTTTATAGTGAATTTAAAGAGTTATTTCCAAACAATCATGTGGAATATTTCGTCAGTTATTACGACTACTATCAACCTGAAGCTTATGTTCCCTCAAGTGATACATACATCGAAAAAGACGCTTCTATTAATGATGAAATAGATGAACTTCGTCATGGAGCTACCAGCAGTTTAATTAATTACAATGATGTTATTGTTGTATCAAGTGTTTCTTGTATCTATGGTATAGGTGAAAAAGAAGAATATGAAAAATCAATGTTAGTTTTATCTTTAAATCAAAAAATAAAGAGAAATGATATTATTACACGCCTAGTAGATATGACTTATGAACGTAATGACTTAGATTTCCATCGTGGTACATTTAGAAGCCGTGGTGATATTATTGATGTTATTCCTGCTAACGAACATGAACACGGCATAAGAATAGAATTATTTGGTGATAATATTGACCGTATCTGTACTTTTGATCCCGTAACAGGTGTTATTGTTGCCGATAAAAAAACTGTAACTATCTCCCCTGCTTCTCACTTTGTAACTAGTCCTGAAAAATTAAAAGAAGCATGTAATCGTATCGAAGCTGAATTAAAAGAACGTTTAATAGAATTAAAAAATGAAGGCAAATTATTAGAAGAACAACGGTTAAGAGAAAGAACCAACTATGATTTAGAAATGTTAAAAGAAACTGGTTTTTGTAATGGTGTAGAAAACTACTCTCGTCATTTAGCTTTAAGAGGTCCTGGCGAAACCCCTACTTGTTTAATTGATTTTTTCCCTAAAGATTTTCTTTTAGTTGTTGATGAGTCCCATGTTACTTTACCTCAAGTAAGAGGTATGTATAATGGTGATAGAATGCGTAAATCTACTCTTGTTGACTATGGATTTAGATTACCGAGTGCTTTAGATAATAGACCTCTTAATTTTACTGAATTTGAACAAAAAATAAATCAAGCCATTTATGTTTCTGCAACTCCTGGAGATTATGAATTAGAACATACAAATGGTGAATATGTAGAACAAATAATTAGACCAACTGGCTTATTAGACCCTACTATTGAAGTTAAACCAACTACTGGTCAAATAGACGACATAATAGAACAAATAAAAAAACGCATAGAACTTAATGAACGAGTTTTAATTACTACTTTAACTATTCGTATGTCTGAAGAATTAACTAATTATTTAAAAGAAATGGGTATTAAAGTTGCCTATCTCCATAGTGAAATTAAAACCTTAGAAAGACTAAAAATAATTAGAGAATTACGTTTAGGAGTTTATGATTGTATCGTTGGAATAAATCTTTTAAGAGAAGGTCTAGATATCCCCGAGGTTAGTTTAATATGTATTTTAGATGCTGATAAACAAGGCTTTTTAAGAAGTGACCGCAGTTTAATTCAAACCATTGGTCGTTGTGCTAGAAACGCGAAAGGTCACGTAATCATGTATGCTGATATAGTAAGTGAAGCAATGGATAAAGCTATCAAAGAAACAGCACGTCGTCGAGAAATTCAAGAAAAATATAATAAAGAACATAATATAACCCCAAAAACTATTTCTAAAGAAATTAAAGAAGTAGTATCTAATGAAATTGAAAATAAAGCTAAAAAACCTAAAATGTCTAAGAAAGAATTAACTAATATCTTAGAAACATTAGAAAAAGAAATGGAAGAAGCTGCTAAAAATTTAGATTTCGAGCGAGCAATGGAATTAAGAGATATAATCTTTGAAATGAAAAAAAACTAATTATATCTAAAATAGAAACGAGTTTAAAATGAAAAAATTTATTAGAGGATTTATAATATTTATATTAACTATCTTACTTATAATCTTATTAACAGGTTTAGGTGTTATCTTAAGTATTAAAAATATAGTAATTGATGCTGCCGACAGTGTGGTTAAAAATGAAATATCTACTAATATTGTTAATACTATTGAAAATACTACCAAAATTGAATTACCAGATAATATTGTAAATGAAATAGAAGAAGTAATAAAAGATAACCAAGAAATAAAAAATGTTGTAGCCTCTTCACTTGATATGTTTGTTGAAATAATAAGCAATGAAAATTCTGATGCTCAAATAAATATTACTAAAAATTTAGAAAGTATAATAGATTCTGGTATTAATATTTTAAATGAAAATGGTATTAAAATTGATAATAATACTAAACAAGAATTATTTAAAGTATTATCTAATAAAGAAGTAAATAATATAATTACCGAAGTATCAAAAGATATTAGAAATGAAATGGATGAAGATACTAAATTAATAATTAAAATCTATAATTTTATTACAAGTAATACTTTAAGACTTATCATTATAGGTGCAATTATTACTTCCCTATTATTTATCGCTTTATTAAAGAAAAGTTCATATTCATGGTTATCTAATTTTGCTATATCTTCTCTTATTTCTGGCTTAATTGTAGGTATTATCTTACCATATTTAATAAAAGCACTTATAACTCAAGAACCTCAAATAACCATATCTACCAATTCTTTAAATACTTATGGTTATACTCTAATAGTTTTAAGTATTATATCTATAATTATAAATATTATAATCTCTAAATTAGTTAAAAAGAAAAAAATAAACTATAATACCCAAAATACTGAAAATTAACAAAAGGTAAATAAAAAGTTTTTCCAAAATTATGGAGAAACTTTTTTATTTCTTTATTATAAATATTTCAAAAACACTTATTAATTATTTCTGATAATTCTTTTTGTGTTAATGATTACTTCATAAGACTTTTAGGATATGGTTTTCTAACATCTGTTTTTCCAACCAAATAATCAATTGATGTTCCATAAAAATCTGCTAATTTAGATACTCTTTCTAAAGGAATAACTCTAACACCTAATTCATAATCACTATAGTATTGTTGAGTAGTATTTAACACTTTAGCAATATCTTCTTGCCTTAAATCTCTATCCTCTCTAATTTCTTTTAATCTATTAATATTCAAATTTCATCACCATAGTAATTTTCTCATACATAATATGTAATGTATTGACTTTACATCACATATAGTGTATAATTTTATACATCATAAGTGATGTATAAGGAGCCAAATAAAAATGAAAAAGAATAAAAGAGTAATAATATTGTTAAGTGTATTAATATTGGGAATAGGTGTATCTTTAGCATACTTTGTAGGAAAAACTATTTTTAGTGGAACAGGAGCAACAACAGAAGCAAGAACAGCGACTGTAAATGGATCAATACTAGATATAGATGGAATATTAGAATTTGATGATTCAAACATTTATCCTGGTCATAAAAAAGTATCTAAGATAACTGTAACGGCAACGGGGGAAAATGAGTTTATAGCGTATAATCTAATATGGCAAGGAATAAATGGACTTAATACAACTTTAAAATATGAAGTATATAAAACAACAGAAGAAAAAGAAGTAAGTGCAACATGTACACCAAAAAAGAAAGTAACAAATGGTATTCAATATTTAAATGAAGAATGTAATATAACAGGTATTGAAGAATTAGAAAAAATAAATGAAGGAGAAATCATTCATACAGAAGAAACAACAATTAAAATAACAGAGAATCAATATATAACTTCTAAACCAGAAGGAGAAAAAGTTTATTACTATGTAGTAATTGAATATCCAAACTTAACAAGTGAAGAACTAAAAAATCAAAATGGAGATATAGGACAACACTTTGAAGGAAAAGTGCATGCCAAGATAAGTAATAAAAGTGCAGATATAAATATATTAGGAATATATATAAAAGATGAAGAAACAGGAAAATATGAAGAAGCAACAAAAATGCCAGATAATAATTATGCGATAGTAGAAAGTAAATGTAGCAATAATGCAGAGGCAATAACAGATTTAACAGATAATACAGTTAAAATAAAGGGACTAACTTTAGATGGAACAAGTTGTTATTTATATTATGATAAATTAAATGCTTCAGAAAAAACATTAAATATTTTAGGTTTACATTCTGAAGGAAAACTGACAGAAGAATTTACAGGTCCAAGTTGTGATAGTAATGATAATGATACAGGTTGTGGTCAATACAATATGGATCAAAATGGAATATATGAGAGTTCAGATGATGACGGAACAACATATTATTTTAGAGGATCAGTAACCAATAATTACATAAAATTTGGCAAAACAGGAAGTGAAAAGGGTCAAGGAAATGATATGTACTGGCGCATCATCCGAATAAATGGCGATGGTTCCATTCGAATAATATATGACGGAATAACAGCTAATACAAATGGTGATAAAAATAATGTAGATAGTATAGCAGTTCCAGAACAACATTGGAATATACAAAATCAAGAGATTTCTAATGATAATAAATATTTAGGATTAACATGGAGTGATGATAGCCAAGTAAGAGGATATACAACAAAAAGTAATGTATTAAACCAATTAGAAGATTGGTATAAAAGCAATTTAACAGATGAAATAGACCTAATTGATAAAGATGCCGGATTCTGTAATGATAGACAGCCATCAAATATTACAACAGAAATAGATGGCAATGAAGGAACAAACCGAACATTTTATGGAGCATATACAAGAATAGTAGGCCCTGGAAATTCTGCAGGATCAAGTAAGCAAATTCCAACATTTAAATGCAGTGAAAAAACAAATAAAAAAGATGAAGACTTATATACAATAAGTACTTCAAGTAAAGGAAATAGACAACTAGAATATCCAATAGGATTAATCACTGCGGATGAAGCATCATTTGCTGGTGGATATTATGGTTCTAACAATTTTAAATATTATCTATATAATGGTCAAGGTTATTGGGCAATGTCTCCGTCTATATATATCAGCAATGAGGCCATCACGTTCCGTGTGTATGCGAATGGTCAACTCGCAGGTAGTAGAGTAAATGAATCATATGGTATCCGTCCAGTAATAAATTTGAAAGCCGATACAAGATTTGCTTTCATTAGTGGAGAAGACAAAGGAACCATCAATAATCCCTACATAGCTTAGCTATGGACAGTTTTAAAAATAATCAATAAAAAAGGAGAAAGGAGGAAGAAAAATTTCGACCAGTAATAA
>CANRIB010000006.1 GCA_947630575.1 uncultured Bacilli bacterium | reverse complement strand
CACTTACTAGTCGTACTTTTTATTCTTTTATCCCTTATAAACACTGGGTTTATTCAAAACTGTCCGTAGCTAAGATATGTTCCTTTATTTTCTCCATTAGGATTTTGAAATGCTATTTTTGTATCAGCTTTTAGATTTATTACTGGACGCACACCATACGAGTAGTACGCGTAGGTGTCGCTGAGCTTGCCACTCGTATCCACATAGAACACCCAAGCCCAGCCGCTAAAGTCAGACGGAGACATTGTCCAATATGTTTGACCTGTATATAAGTAATATCCTTGGTTATTTGCTCCAGTTCTACCTCCTGCAAAACTTACTTCATCTGCACTTATTAACCCTACTGGTTTTGATATTGCTTTATTTCCCTTTTTAGAACCACTTACTGTATATAAATCATTATCTTCTGATAATGTTGTAGTACTTCCATTATTTCCTGTTTTTCTTTTACAATGTAAATCTGGTTGTTTATTCACTGCTAATCTAAAATACCCTCCATAATATGTTGTGGTTGTTGTTCCTCCTTTTGTATAATCTACAGTTGCTGAAGAACCATATCCATCATATGGTGTTCTATCTCCACAAAATCCTGCATCTGTATCTATATAATCTGATGCTTTTTTACTTCCTACTGATTTATTCTCTAAATTAGTTGAATACCAACTTTCCAATTTTGTTTTTATATTACTTGATGTATCATTTTTATGTGATGTAGAATAATCTCCACTAGTAGAACCATACATATATCCTACATATCTATTTTGCTTAGGACTAATATTAAATGCTATAATATTAGAATTATCTATTGTTACTTGAGTTCCAGTATTTGTCACATATGCTGGATTAGTTTTATTACTATTTGGGAAATCTACATTTGTTTCACTTTCATCTCCAGAATATATCAACCTTATTGTTCCATCACCATTTATTCGAATAATCCTCCAATAATATCCTGCAAATTTGACCCAGTTATCTGTTACACTTCCTCTAAAGTAATATGTATCTCCATCATCGTCTTGTGTTTTATAAAGTCCTTTATCAGTAGTGTTGCACCCACTATCACATGCAGTTTGACTAAAATTTGGAGTTGTTCCATCATAATAAGTCGAATTATCTATAATTAAATCTCCAACATTAGTAATTTTATTAAACCATAAATAACATTTATCATTGGTATGTAATTCTTTAAATACAAAGTTATTGTTTATGGTTGTGAGGATATTACGTAATTCTTGATCTCCTCTTTTACAATAACTTTTATTTGTATCTATTTCATATTTACTAGCATCTGGTGTTTTATCTATTGGAGTTTCTTTTTCTCCATCTACTATAAACATAGATAATGTATTATATTCTTCTTTTGTAATATTATCTTCTTTTATTTTATATTCTTTATTCTTGGGTATTAATAATACTACACTTATTATAATTAAAACCATTATTAAAACTAAAATTCCATTTTTCTTTTCCATTTTTATTCGCCCTAACTTTCAATATTATTAGATTTTTCTAACTTATATTAAAATTATAATATCTGATATACTAAAAGTCAAGAAAAATATCGATATTACTTGATTATTTTTTCTTTGCCACTTTTTAATGAGAAAATAATTATGGTGGTTATAAATGATTTATAAGGATAGACTTAAAGATATAAGAACTTATGATGGTATTAAGCAGACTGAATTAGTTAAAGTTATTGGAATTTCTAATGCTGCTTATAGTGAATTTGAAAGAGAAAAAACAATTATGCCGTTAAAACATTTAATTAATATATGCAATTATTTTAATGTTTCTTTAGATTATATATTTAATTTTAGTGATGAAAAAAGTTATGATAATATTAAGAAAGATATTGATTATAAGATTGTAGGTAACAGATTAAGAGAATTAAGAAAAGAAAAAAAATTAACTCAAAATGATTTAAAAAATATTTTAAATACTACTCAATCAGTTTTATCAGATTATGAAAGAGGAAGAATTTTAATAAATACTATTTATCTTTATGATATATGTTGTAAATATAAAATAAGTGCCGATTATTTACTTGGTAGAATTGATAATCCTAAATATTTAAAATAAAACCTCGTTTGTTTAAGAAACGGGGTTTATGTTTTCAGGATTAATAAATCTGTTTTGAGTTTCGGGATTTGGATTTTCATTAGGAATATTAATTTGATTTTTAATTTCACTATTAATGACATCAGGTCTAATTGTTACATTTTGATTTATGGTTGGACTTGTTTGTTCCCCTGTTTCATTATCGTTTATGTCTTTATTAATATCATTTTTAGAATCCCAATATGATGATACATCACAGCTTGCAGAATATGGACGAGGATTTGGCATTTCTAATTTACAAATCATTGGTATTTTAAAAGCTGTTCCAAAGGCTACACAAGTTCCTGGTTGTAATATTTTCATTTTTTCTATAACATCAGCACTAATATTTGGTAACATTTCTTCAATATATTTAATATCTTTTGGGTGAGTCATTTTAAATATTAAAAAGTTAGAACATTGGGCAATAACAGTATCACTTATTTCAACTGGTCTTTGACTAATAATATCTAAAATAACACCATATTTACGACCTTCTTTAGCAATACGATCAAAGATGTTATATCCAAGTAAGAAGACATCATTATCATGTTGAACATATCTATGAGCTTCTTCTAAAAATAAATGAAAAGGAACTGTGGCACGATTGGCGTTTTCTTTAGCAAAGTCAAAAATAATACGAGAATATATTTTAACTAAAGCTTTAGCATAACTATCGTCTAATCCTTCAAGATTAATATTAATTATTTGAGATTTTTTGTTATTATTACTAACTAATCTAGTTATAAATTTGGCAGGTGTAACATATTCAGTACCAGTAAAAAATTCTTTCATATTGCTATGTAAAATAGTATTTAATCTTACCTTTAATAATTGAGCATCATCATGCATATTTTTATTTTGATTAAAGCCTTCACTTATTAAAGTGAAATCTAGAGCTTTAGCTAAACCACCTAATGTAAAGATAGCATCAGCAGGTTCTTCAATCTCATTTAAATTTTCATCTATGAATTTTAAAATATATTCAGTAATTAATACTTCTTCACCAAAATGGCCATGAGAATCAATGGCAAAACATTCACTAAAACTTCGAGTATAACCAAGACCAGGAATAACAGAATCAAAATTAAATTCTTTGGTATGACATGTATCGATGATAGTAAAGATATCATCTTTTTTTTGTCTAGTAGTACTTTGGCTATATAAAATAGTTATTAGAGCATTGGCGATAATATGATTTTTGTATTGATTAGCTTCTGGGGTATCAGTGGCAAATATTTTAGCATATTTTAAAGCTCTTTCTATAATAGTTAATTGAGAGTGTTTATCAGCTTGAAGAAGAATTCCTATATCATCTACTTTTAAAAGATTTAATGGTAAATTTATTTGAACGTCGCCTTCATCACGAATACGAGAAGTAACAAATTTATAATTGTAATATGGGTTAATAGCGTTTATATTTTTAAAAGCATTTTTGTATTCACCAAAAGAGTCAAAGAAAATTAAATTAGCATTATATGCGAGAAAATTTTTATTACTTAAAATATTTTGAACTACTCTTGATACTCCACAAGATTTACCTGAACCAGAGTTACCAAATATACACATATGATTGGCAAATAAATCATTAATATCTGGACAAACATTAAAATCTTTATATGTGGCACTTTTTCCTAAGACAAAACTTTTATTAGATTCTTTTCCTACAAGTTCTAATAATTCTTCTGTATTAATAACACGAATTGTACTATTTAAACTTGCTTTTCTTAAGACACCATTGTTATAACGGCCATTTATAAATTCACCTAGAAATCTAACTTCAATACGGTCATCTCTTATTTCGACTATTTCTCCTAATAATTTTTGATCTTCATGTTCAAATATTAAATGAAGATTTAATAAATCTCCACCAATTTCATTTGAGCCTTTATTTTCTATGTAACAAATATTGTCACTTATATATAAGATTTTTCCAAACATTTTTATGCCTCATTTCTTATTACTTTAAATAATTGTCTATTAATGTTTCTGAAGTATTTATAGATTTTTTTAAATTTTTAATTGTTACATCATATTTTCCATCTTTATTGTTATCTTGATATTTTTTTAATTCTTTTACTTTTGATTGATAAGATATAATACTTGTACAAGCTGATTTTAAATTTTCAAGCATTAATTTTAAATGCTTTACATCACCACTTAATGTAGAATTTTTTCCTACTTGCATTTTATCTAAAGCTTCTTTAATATTGTTTTCTATGGATTTTGTTTTTATTCCTTCAATATCTTTTAAATTTTTAAGATTATAATCACCATTTAACTCACTTATTAGAGTATTTGCTAAATTCTTTAATTCAGTGGGATTATATACTTCACTATATTTATATGCCATATTAACCTCCTAAGTTTTTTATATCTTCTGCAACATTTTTTTCATGACGATTATAATTATCTACTACATTAGTTAAATATGTATTTATATCATTAAATTTAGTATTTATAATGTTGATATTTTCTTTAAAATTTTTAATTATGGGGCGAAAATATTCTTTGGTTTCAGTTTCCCATTCACTATCGTTAAGAAGATTATTGTAGGCTTGTAAAATATTATCTAAGGTTGTAAGCATATTTGTAAACTCTTCTTTTAATGAGTTGTTGGCTTCTTCAACTAGTGGTAGATTTATATTAATTTCATAATTCATAATTTTACTCCTATCTTAAGATTATTTTTTGTTTATTATAATTAATATCTAATGATTCACTAGCTTCTATGTAGCCATCAATAAATTTTTTCCAAGTTTGCATTTGAACTGGTAAACTTTCTAAACTTCTTCTTAATCCTTGAATTTCTTCATTAAAATTTTGATATAATTGCTCTGTTTTTATAGCATTTTTAAGTCCAGAATCAATAATACCCTTTATTTTAGATAAAATTATTTGATAATCATTCATATATGAATCTATATCTTTAATATGATTTTTCATGTTATCAGTATTTATTCTTATATCCATTTAAATCTTCCTTTCATAGATAAAAACTAAATATAACATTTAGTTCTTATCTATAAAAAATCACAATTGTGATTTTTTATGCTCCCCTATCTACTTGTGAAGCTCTAGCAGCGGCATCAGATATTTCTTTAACATCTATAGTTAATAGTTCGTTAATTTTTTGCATATTTGAACTTATGATAGAGCTTAAAGTTTCTTTAGCTTGTTCAGCTGAAGTGCCATCCCACATTCCAGAACCATTATTTAATTCATTGATTTTATTTGTTAAATTAGTTTTAATACTGTCAACCATAGCCACAATACTTTTTAAAGAACTACTAACTTCACTAATTTTATCATAATCATAAGTAACTTCTGCTTTATTAATATTTTGTTCAGATAAAGCAGCGATTTGATCATATGATAAAGTTCCAAATGTTGATTCAATATTAGTATCAGCACCTAAATTAGCCATTTCTAGTTCTGCGACAGCTTTATTAACTTTGGTCATTGAATCTCTAAAAGCATCACCAAAACTATTAATAAATTTAATAAAAGCTCTATGAGTATCCATAAAATTTTGATAATTTTGAGCAGCAGCAGATCCTGTCCAAACATTAGGTTGAACTAATATTTCTATTTGTTCACTAAGCTTTTTAGAACAAGCACTTATGCTTTCACTTCCTCCATTTAAATAATTAACAATTCCATTAGCCCAACTTTTAGCAGCTTCTGGATTATAAGCAAATACAGACATAATATACCTCCTTTAAATTTAATCTTATATCATGTTACCATGCTTTATATTATAAATATAGCATACTTTATTTTATTAGTCAATTTTATTTACGTTTCTTTACAATATCTTAGAAAAATGTTGAATTTAAGAAATTTATTCTTCAAAACTTTCTAATAATTTTATGCGATATATTTTAGATGTTTGAATTAAATAACCATATTCATTAGATATATCTTCACGATCTTCTCGATCAAATTTAGATATTTTAAATAAGTTTTGATCCGCAATGCCACTTCCTATATAGATACCACGAGAAGTATCACAACCATTTTTGAACCAATCATCATAAGCATAATTTTTAATAACATCTGGATTGTCCACGAGAACAAAGGAGATAAGACCTATTTGATTATCTTTTTTAATCATGTCACTTAATTTATTCTTGGTTTCATCGTTTAGCTTATTCATAAAGTCAAATAATCCAAAGATAAATATCATAAATTTCTTTTGGTTAATTACTAAATTAAGATTATAATTATTTTTTTCATATAAATCATAAACTTGATTGATATAATTTGCCATACTATTAATAACATCATCAAAATTAGTAGTGTATAATTTACCTTTTAAATTATGGTTATCAATAGTTATTTCACTTGTATTTATAAATAATGTTTCATATTCTTTGGTATAATTTACTTCATTTATTAAAGCATTTATAAAAGTAATCATACTTTCTAATTCATAAGAACATATTAAATTAATGGCATTTTTCTTAAAGTTATATTTTTCTACTTCTAATTTATTTTTATTGATACCTATGACCATGTTTGGAGTATTAGTAACGTCACTTATTATAGCGTCATAATTTACAATTTCTGGTAGAACAGGTATTCTTTTAGCACGATATGTAATTTTTTCTTGAGTTAATTTGCAATAATTACTTAAATATTCATAAACATTTTCTTCTTTTACAGAAGCAGTTTGAAATTCATAAATATTATCTTTTTTAAATAAACCACGGCCTTTATATTTAGCAGGTACTTTTCCACGAATATTACCTAAGATGCTAGAATAATCAGATTCATTATTTTGAGCTAAGACATAGATTAAAGAAATATTTTGACGAGTTTTAGTGCGAATATTATTTTCACTACTCGCGGTAATAATAAAGTAAATACCATATTTAAAAGCTTCTCTTAAAAGACCATTAAGTTCTTCAGAAATATCTTCATAATTTTCTAAGAATGCTTCATAGTTATTAATCATTACTACTATATTAGGTATATACTCTTTGGTATTTGTGATATAGCTTTCATATGTACCACCATATTCAGCAAATTTTTGTTTTCTAATTTCTAATTCATTATTAATCATCTTAAATAAATTAATAAGTTTATCTTCTTCTCCCATATACACTATATCACCGACATAAGGAGATTTAACAAAGACACGAAGGGTTTCAGCACCAAAATCTAAAATATAAAAATTTACTTCTTCTGGACTATATGAAGTCATACAAGAATAAATTAAACTAGTTAAAAAATCTTCTTTACCAGCACCTGTGATACCATAGATAATAGCGCTCCCTAATTTGGATAATGGTACTGTTAAGGCAAATTGATTTTGACTTTCAGGGTCATCATACTCACCAATAATGGGATTTAATATAAATGGTGTGCGAGTAAAATTATATTTGCTTTTTAAGGAATCAATATATATTTTAGCTGGTATTTTATCTAACCATAGTTTTTTTATTTTAATGTTATCTTTGACGGCTATATCGCTTAAATATTTCACTATGTTAGGTAATTCTTCTCCTAGCGATTCAACTGTTTCAGATACTTCAATATCTTTAGTTGTAGTAATAAAGCCAATATTATTAATAGTATTTATTGATGTGTCTATATCTTTTTTAAAAGTTGTATTTGGGTAATATTGGCCGCCAGCCCAAGCAGATTGCCCTAAAGTAAAAACTTCATCAAAGCCTACTTGTAAAAAGAAACGTCCAGTTTTCTTTAAATAAGCAGCATCAGGTTTTTTTAGTACTTCTTGAGAATCACTGGTGTCTTGAACTTTAAGACAGACACGAAAACGAGTATTGGACCAAATTTGAGAATCAACTACTCCACCGGGTTTTTGAGTAGCAAGAATTAAGTGAACACCCAAAGACCTACCAACACGAGCAACAGAAATTAATTTGTCCATAAATTCTGGTTGTTGTTCTTTAAGTTCTGCAAACTCATCACTAATTATAAATAAATGGGCTATTGGTTCTTTGTCTTTTAGACGCCCTTCTCGCCATAATTTTTGATACTTATAAATATCTATGGTACTTTCGCCAGAAATTTTTCTAGCATCGTTAAATTCTTGTTGTCTTCTTTTAACTTCGCTTTCAATAGATGCTAGAGATCTATTTAATTCATTACCATCTAGATTTGTTATAGTTCCTGCTAAATGGGGCAGTTCATAAGAATCACTACAAAAAGCTCCTGCGAGGCTTCCACCTTTATAATCAATTAATATTACTTGAACTTCATAGGGATGATAGTTGACTGCTAAAGATAAAATATAAGTAATTATAAATTCAGATTTACCAGATCCTGTCGTACCGGCAACTAAACCATGGGGTCCATGATATTTTTCATGTAAATCTAAGGTTATTATTTCGCCACTTTTACCAATACCAATGGGAGCTTGTAAACTAAGAATAGGATTACTTTTTTTCCAACGATCTTGAGAATTTAATTGTTCTATTTTGCCCACTTGATACATTTCTAAAAATTGATATACATCTGGCAAGCTTGCTTCTACTTCGCTTTTTATATCAATAGGGATATTAGCTAATTCACGAGCACAATTGTATATTTCATCAATTGGAGAATAATCTATTTTAAATTTTTGAGCATCAAGATTGATAACACTGCTATAAATTGAACATTCTTCTTTAGAAACATTGATAAAACTTTTGCATTCATTTGGTAGAGCTGATACTTTATCTACTAACATGATAATACTAAAACCATAGTTATTATTACTCGCCATCATATTTTTAATAAAATCATAATTGTCAATTGATTTAATAGCATCGGTGATAATTACATAATATGGCATAGGTTTACTATTATCGCGTTCGGTGCTTTGACGTTCATTATATATTTTTTCTAAATTATATATTATTTCTCGATAATCTTCATTAGAAGAGCCAAAATATCTAAATACATGATCATTAGACCAACTGTGGGGAATTGTTTTAATATAATCCCAATCATTTTCATTATCGATAGATGTAAAAGTAACTATTTTTAGTTCATCATAACTATAATTAGCCATCATTTGTAAAACAAGGCGATCAATAAAATCTTTGGTAGTTATAGGATCACCGACAATACCACTAGTTTTATTTTCAAAAAATGAGAAAGTAATTGGCACATCCATTAAAATACGTTCTTTTTTACCTAAAGAATGAGCTATATCTAATAGATTATCTTCAGTTAAGCTGAAATGTTCTTCGGGATATTTAATATCTATTTTCATAGGAAGATTCCCTATTCCAACTGGTAAAGTTAAAAAGTCATCATCAGTTATTCTTCTTTGCCATAATTTGACATTATGACCACGAATTACATTTTGACAATCGGTAACTGTAAAGTTATTTTCAAGTAAAGATTTTCTTTGAATTTCTAATCTTTCTTGGATTTCTCTTTCTTTTTTATCTATATATTTGCGATATAATTTTTGCCTTTTTTTCTCATACATTTTAGCACTAAATTTTTGATAAGCTTTAGTTAATAAAGGCCATAGTAAACAACTGGCTAGCATAGCACCACACATAACTAATGAAGTTATAGAAGAACTCATATCTCTTTCACCAGATGATATTTGGCTTAAAGTAGACATTAAAGTTACTACAGAAGTCATGGCCATTGTAAGCATAGGTCCAATTGTTAGGGCGGCTGGAGTTTTGTCTTCTTCTTTTTTAGATGGTGGAACATCAATATTTAATTTAAAATCGTCTAGAGTTTTGTAAAAATGGGGAGCACGATAAAAGTAGGTGTCTTCATCATATATAGAATCAATTGTTAATTCAGTGTTATCTTCAATAAATTCGCTTGGAGTTGGAACAATATTAACAAATGAAGCATTAAAAGCAAGCATATTATTAGGATTGTTAACTAAAAGATAATCACGACCATCATGGCGCATTAAAATTATTTTTAAACCAAAAATAAAAATTATATCCCCATATTCAATTCTTTTGCTGCTTAATATCCTTTTTTGATTAACAAATACGGAGGTATTTTTATCGGTAATTGTAAGAAAATAATAATTACCTATTTTCATAATATTAAAAGCTTTTTTAGGAACACCATTTAAATTATAACAAATATCACAGGAATTATCACTGCCGACAATTATTTTATTATCTATTCCTAATTCACGATAAGTTTCATCATATACTGGTGAGCAATACAAATAATATTTTTCATTTTTATAATTATTTTTTAAAAGATAGAAATTATAATTTGTTAAAATGGTATAAGGAACCATAATATCATTATTGTCTACTATAAAAGCATCATGATTACTAATTATATTCCAACCTTTTTCAGTAGCTTCAATATTTATTAAATTAATTTTACGACCATTTTCAAAGTCAGTTATCCAATGGCTCCCTTTTATTTCATCTGGCAAATTAAAAATGCTTAATTTATCTTTTTTTATTATGGTTAATTGCATATACTCACTTCCTTAATACAAAATTAATTTAGAGCCATTTTTAATAATACTTTCTTTGACAAATTGGTTATTATCTATTTTTTCGCCAGTTTGTTTATCATAAAGATTCTTGCTGCCATCATCTATAAAAGTTCCTTCGCTTTCTTCTTCAATTATTTTAATAATTAGATTCTTGATTGTGCCAACTTTTTTTACTACAGGGATATACATATCTATTTGCTTTTCAATTAAAGGCACATATACTATTACTAATAACTTATTTTTCATAATTATCCTTTTAAAACTAGAAATTTAATAATCAAGAATATTATAATTATTAAAGCAACTATACCTATAACAGATATAATAATTATTTTTTTATTATTTTTTTTAGTTTCTATTTTTACTTCTTCTACGTCTGGTAATACAGCATTTAATAAACTTAATTTAGCTCCACAGTTCATACAAATTTGATCACCAGGATTAGGGACAAAACCGCATTTATCACATTTCATAGTACTCACCTTCTATGATAGTAATTATAACATGATTTATTTTAAAAGAAAATAGAAAAAGCATAACTTTATAGGTTATGCTTTAGGCAGTTTCACTATTTGAAGTATTTTTAAGGATATCTATATAACGTTTTTCATTATCTGTTAGATATGGAGATACTAACTCTTCTAATTTTTCTAAATCTTCTATTACAACATCATTATTTTCATCAAATGATTCACAACTTGTAATATTTTCAGCAAGTTCTGGATTAATATCAGGTTGTCTTCTTAATTCACGACCTTTAGTATATAAAAGGCACGCGATGACAGGAAGTGGTTCATCAAATTCTAAATCAAATAAACCATTTGAAAGATCTGGGTAATTGTCTATTTTAGCATCAATACGATTTAAATATTGAACTAAGCTTATATTTTTATCGACAAAATATTCATTATTGACAGAGAAAAATGCAAGTGGATATATTTCAATTTCATCAGTATATTCAAGAAAATCAGCATCAGCTTCTAATCTAGTAATATTAGCACTTGATTCGTAAATATTTGTTTCCTGAAGGCTATTATTTAAAACTTCTTGCAATGACATGCCTTTTTCTTTACATATTTCTTGTACTTTTTTTAAGGCATTTTGAGCTTCTAGAGGAACATCTTTTAAATCAATATTTAAACCTAATTGCAAAGCACTTAGCATTGCTCTTAAGCCTGGAGTTCCAACTAAAGCGGCTAATAAGCTTGTTGCTTGTTGCAAACTTTCTTTAGAAAATGATTCCTGTACTTGTTCGTTTATTGGTTCTTCGGGGATTGGTGTTTCGGCAGTTGGTTTATCAACATATGTTTCTATTTTATATTCAGGATATGTTTCATTATACATATCATATAATTCTTTTACACGATTATAATCATTTTGAACCTTTTTTTGTTCTTTAGTTAAATCTACAACTTCGCCTTTTTTTACAGATTCTAGAATATCACCAAGACGAGGATTTCGACTTATCATAGCTAAAATGGCTTCTTCAATATTTTTTAGGGCTTGTTCAGAATTAGCCTTACGAATTTCTTCTTCAGAGAATACTGGTGTAGTTGTTGTATTTTCTGGAGTAGTTTCTGCTGGTGGAGCAATATTTTCAACTGTATTTTCAGTTTCTTTACTAACAGTAGAATTAAGAGTTTCAGTAGTTGTAGCATTTCCTGTGGTTCTGTTTGTATGTGTTTTTTCGGGTTTTACTGTATTTTTTGAAACTGATGCAGATGTTAAATTAGCTTCTTCGGCAATTGTTTCTTTTTTGACATTATTGTTTTCACTAGTTTTAGTATCTTTTTTAGAGTTAAAGCCCCATATACTTTGTGTAACTACATCGGCAATAGTTGTAACTTGTTTAGCATTTTGAAATAGTCTATTATCTTGCATTTTAAAAGATTTTAAAACATCTTTATAATTTATTACTTTGGTTTTGACATCAATATCATGAATACTTCCTGTTTCTCCTATACTCAATTTTTCAACTGCTTCGACATCATCAACATATTCTTCAACATAATTTTTTATATTGTCTAAATTTGCAGTAATGTCTTGATATTTTTTATAAATTTTAGCTAAATATCTATTTAAATCATAGCTATGTCCATAGTATGATGGACGACTAAAATCATATTGTTTATTAGTATAATATTGTTTATATTTTTGAATTTTTTCAATATAATTTCTAGCTTTGGGAACATTTACATCAGTTACACTCATATTTTACCTCCAATTATATATATATTAAGCTTATCATATTGTAATTTATTTTACAATTACTTTATTTTAATTTTTTAATAAATTGTCAATTTTATATTTAATAAAAAACCATCATGATAAATGCTTATTTTAAACTATATAGTTTTTTTATTTCTTTTATTTTTAATTTACGATAAGAACCTATGGGTAAATCAGTTAAATCAAGAAAAGCAATTTTGGTTCTTTTAAGTCTTAATACAGGATGATTTAAATATGCGAAGATTTTTTTTACAATATGATTTCTTCCTTCATGGATAGTTATTTCAATTAAAGAAGTGTCTTCTTTGAAATCTTTATCTTTTATTTTAAAGTTAGACGTATCTACTTTACGATCATCAATTATAATACCATTTTTTAATCTATCAATATCATCTTTAGTTAAAACCCCTTTTATTTTAGCTAAATAAGTTTTGGGAATATTGTTTTTAGGATGCATTAAAAGATTAGTAAGTTCGCCATCATTGGTTAAAATTAATAAACCAGTAGTATCATAATCTAGACGACCGACAGGATAAATTCTTTCGGAAGTTGGAATTAAATCTATAACTGTCTTACGATTTTTTTCATCTTTAGTACTAGTTATAACGCCAAAAGGTTTATTTAATAAATAATATACTTTAGGAATATCTTTAGAAATAGTTTTACCATTAACTTCAATTATATCATTAAATTCAACTTTTGTTCCAAGCTCTTTTATTATTTGACCATTTACTCTTACTTTTCCAGCACTTATTAATTCTTCTGCTTTACGACGAGAAGTGAGGCCAGAACTAGCAATAACTTTTTGTAATCTTTCCATATACTAGTACCAAAAAAGCATAAAGCTTAAGAAACCAATTAATAAAAGTAAGACTATTGTGCCATTTATTTGATCACTTTTTTTAGTTTTTCCCGGAACTCCTAGAGCCATAGTAATTAAATAACCGCCGATTAAACCACCTATATGAGCAAAATTATCAATTCCTGGGAGCATAAAACCTATTATTAAATTAAGAAGAATAACTGGGATTATTTGAGTTCTTAAAACAGTTCCTAAATAAAGACGATAATGATAACCAAAATATAATAAAGAACCTAAAAGGCCAAAAATAGCTCCACTGGCACCAGCAGAAACACTTTCATGAATAACAACAGATAGTAAAGAACCAACGATGCCACTTACTAAAAAGACTATTAAATATTTAAATTTGCCTAAAAAACTTTCTAATTGATGACCAATTACATATAATGCATACATATTAACTAATAAATGAATGATACCTATATGTAAGAATATAGATGTTAAAAGTCGCCATATCTCTCCTTGTTTAACTAAACTTTGGACATTGGCACCAAACATAACTAAAGTCATGGTATTTTCACTGCCATTACCAAAAATATACATAGCAATAAAAGCAAGAAGGCAAATACCAATTAAAATTGGAGTTACAATAATTTTTTTAGGACTAAATATTTTGGTAAAAGTTTCATTATCACGAATTGTTTTCGCATTAATATCATTGGTAACACTGACAATAAGGTCTATTCCCTCTTTATCTTTTAATAATTTGTTTTTTAATTTAGGAAATAATTCTAACATATCTTTATCTTTAGTTATTTCACTAACATCAGATAATATTAAAGAAAAAATATTTTTGGGATTCTCTTTATTTTTAACATTGTCAGAAACATTTAAAAGAATATTTAAAGTATTTACTTTTAATGATAGAGTTTTTTTCTTAATTTGCTCAACAACACGAGCAGTTCTAAAAACATCTACTTTATATTGTTCATCATTATATATTTCTTTAGAGTTTATTCTTATGATACGATATGGACCATCAAGGTTTTCAAGCCATATTTCATCTTTAACACCCTTTACAACAATGGGACTATAATTTTCTTCTGTGATAAAATAATGGACTAAAGCCATAACTATTTCATCATTTTTGTTCATTATACTATAATTCATTTTACTCACCTCGAGTACTTATATTTTATAATAAAACATATATTTAGTAAAGAGGTGATTTAATGTCTTACCTGTTTTACTTAACATTTATTTACTTAATTTTAATAACTATTTACTATTTTATTTATCATTATAATATTAATTGTGATAATTTATTTGTAATAATTATTAACTTTATTTTTTTAATAATTCTTCCTCTTTATTATCTATATTTTAAAGATAATATTTATAGTTTAGTAATTAGTTTATTATTATTTATTAGTGCTTTATGGTATAATCTTAAAATAAAAGAAATATTTCATAAAACTAAAATATTACCTATTATTTATTTTTTAATTACAAGCTATATTGGAGGATTTATGATTGGGTTATGCCTTTAAATTATTCGGCAATTTCTTTTAAATAATCCGTGAAATATTTAGGAAGTGGACAGACAAACTCCATTTCTTTTTTAGTTATAGGGTGAATAAAGTTCATTTTGTAAGAGTGAAGAAATTGACCAAAAGAAGTCGCATTATCATGAGAATAGACCGGATCATTATGAATTGGATAGCCAATGTAGGCCATATGAACACGAATTTGATGGGTACGTCCGGTTTCTAAAATGCAGCTTACTAAAGTATGATTAGGATATCTTTTTAAAACTTGCATATGCGTAATGGCATTTTTGCTATTATCGGCTGTAACAGTCATTTTTTCTCTGTTTTTTTTATCTCTACCGATTGGAGCATCAATGGTGGCTCCACTATTTTTAAAAACGCCATTTAAAAGAGCAATATATTCTCTTTTTATCCGTTTGTGTTTAAAATCATCGGCTAGTAATTCATGAACTTTATTAGTTTTAGCAATCATAATAAGACCACTGGTATCTTTATCAATGCGGTGGACAATGCCTGGACGTATTTCACCATTTATATCACTTAAATTTTTAGTGTAATACATAAGACCATTAACTAAAGTATTATCATAATTGCCATTTCCTGGATGGACTACTAGGCCACTGGGTTTATTAATAATCATTAAATATTCATCTTCATAGACTATATCAAGTTTCATGGGAGTGGCTTTAATTTCAGGAGTATTATTTATATTTTCTTCATTAAGAGTAATTTCATCATTTAAAGCTAATTTATAACTAGCTTTAGTTTTTTTATTGTTTACTTTAATTAGTTCTTGGGTTATCATTTTTTGAATTAATTCACGAGAATATTCAGTATTTTCACTTAGATATTTATCTAGGCGAATATTTTCTTTAGTACTAATTATTTTTAACATTTTTATCTTCTCCTTTTATTATCGCGTATATTAAAAGTATTACCCCTAAAACAATAGATACATCGGCAATATTAAAAATTGGATAATCATAACCAAAAATGGTGAAATCTAAAAAATCTCTTACATAGCCTAGAAATAAACGATCTGCGAGATTAGATATTATCCCCCCGGTAGTTAGAGCAAAAGCAATATTATTACGAATATTATTTTTAAAACTGAACATAAAACGAATTAAGAAAATTAAACTTATAATAGAAAATAATATAAAAAGATAACTCATATTAGCAAATATACTCCATGCTCCACCAAAATTGTGGACTACAGTTAAAGAAAAGCCTTTAAAAATAGTTAAACTTTCATTTAAAGGAATATATATTTCAATTATGCTTTTAGATAATTGGTCAATAATTAAAATGATTATCGCGATAATAAATGTTTTTTTGCTCATAAAATCACCAATATAATTGTATCATAAAAATAAAAATGACAAAAGAGAAAGATTTATAAATCTACTAAAATGACATCTTCCCCGATTTTGACAATTTGTTTAATAGTTATGTTAGTTTCGGGGTCACTTTTAAATAATCTTCTAAAAAAATGACGAGGAGCGACTACAAAATAATTTATTTCGCCATTTTCAGTAACTTCAGCATCAATTATAACTCCTAAATGTTTACCATCTTGGACATTGATTACCATTTTTAGTTGCAATTCACTTAAACGCATATATTTCACCTAATTAATTATACGTTTAAATATTAAAAAAACATCAAATTTAGATAATTTTTGATATTTTTTAGGTATACTTACATTCTGCAAGATATTTTAAGCTCTCTTCTTTAGATAATTTTTGCGATTCACTTTTTTGGTTTAAAGTAATATTAACTGCCGCGGCACTTTTGTGGCCACCGCCGCCATGATTTTTGGCAATATGATTTACATCAAAACCATCAGTTATAGTTCGATATGATTTTTGACCATTTTCCCCTTTATCTAAGGCCACAATAATTAAATATTTAATATTTTCAGGATTATTTATAGTACGAATATATTCTGGTAAATCATTACGATATTCATATTTAGCATATACTATGCCAAATTTGTTATTAAACTCATCTTTAAAATAGACAATTTCTTTTAATAAATCATTTAATACTTTGAGGGTTTGAGCTTTCTTTTCGTTAATTTGATTTTGTTCTTCGAAAGTAAAAGTAAACCTTTCTTTAGAATCCTTAAGTTTAGTTGTGATATTAGAAATATAAGCTTCAGGTCCTACAATATTAAAATAAATAGCTAAATCATGAGCCATAATACCAAATTTGCCCTTATTTTGCCATTCCCAAGTATCTTCTAGACGCGTTAATTCAACAAAATCTTTAATTATAGGGGTATTTGTAATTAAATTATGCTGAATTAAATATTCATAAAATAATTCAGTACCACATTTTTTACCATTTTGGTCTTCTTCTATTATTTGGGTAAAAGGATAAATATTTAATTTTTCATCAATTGATCTTTGGTGATGGTCAAAAATTAAAACTTTGTCTTTTAAAGAAGAATTGGCAACCATTTCTAAAGAAGGATTTCTTAATGCTAAATCAGTAATATATATTTGGTTATATGATAATAATTTTTGTTCCGTCAATAATTTTCTAAAAGTTAATTCTAAACTTTCTGGATTGGGTAATAATTGATAAGCAATATTTTTAAAAGCTAATTTGCCTAAAATAATTGAACCCATACCATCAATATCACTTTCATGACTAAATATAATAATTTTATTCATATTAAGTAATTATTTCCTTTCAAGTTCATTATAACACGTATAATACTGATTAGTAAATTGATGAAGTTGTAAATCATTAATTTATTAGTATAATATTTTTACTAATTTTATTAAATAATTATTTAATCATCCTTTTTAAGCTTAATATAGCATTTTTTTCAATTCTTGATACTTGGGCTTGACTAATGTTTAGAGCTTCGGCAATTTCCATTTGCGTTTTACCAACAATATATCTTTCCATTAATATTTCTTTTTCACGGGCTTTTATTTTGTTTAAGCCACGATTAAGAGATATGAGTAAATCTTTATCACTGTTTAATTCTTTTTTATCGGCTAGTTGATCCATTAAATAAATGGTATCTCCTCCATCATTATAAATAGGTTCATATATACTCATGGGTTCTTTTAGAGAATCGAGAGCATTAGCAATTTTATATTCTGGAATAGATAGTTCTTTACTAATTTCTTCATTGGTCGGTTCAATTCCATATTTATTAAAATATGATTCTTTAAAGTTAATAATACTATAGGCAAGATCTTTAATGCTGCGACTTACCCTGATGCTAGTGTTATCTCTTATAAAGCGCTTTATTTCGCCTAAAATTAAGGGTACAGCATATGTTGATAATTTTAAATTATATGATAAATCAAAGTTGTCAATCGCTTTAATTAAACCAATCACTCCCACTTGAAATAAGTCATCCATATTATAATTGCCTTTATTAAAACTTCTTAAAATACTTAAAACTAATTTTAAATTACCATTTATTAATTCTTCTTTAGCTAATTGGTCCCCAGCATGAAACCTTTCAAATAATTTAATTGTTTCTTCACTAGTTAAAACTTTTAATTCATTAGTATTAATACCTGTTATATCTACTTTATATCTGGCCATTTAAAAACTCCTTTCCCTTTATTTATGGGTAAAAAGAGCTTTTTTTATACAAGATTAGTTATAATTGTAAAGGATTAAAATCTATTTCTAAAAAAACTTCTTTATTATTGGCAAAGATATTATCTAATTCTTTCACGATGGGTTTAAGTTTCTCTGCGGTTTTGTATTTTATAGTAATATTAAAGCGAAAGATATTTTTTAGTTTGAAATTTAAAGCAGTTGATGGTCCTAATAATAAACAGTTATTATCGAGATTACTCTTAAGATAGTTTAAAACTTTGGTAGCATTGGTACTTGCTTTAGTATAATCTTTGCTGCAAACTTTAATATTTACTAAATAATAATATGGGGGATATTTTAATAATCTTCTTATTTGCATTTCTTCATGATAAAATTTTAGATAATTATTTAAAGATACATTAATAATGGTGCGATTATCAGGATTAAATGTTTGAATAATCACTTTGCCTTTTTTAGTACTACGTCCTGCCCTGCCTGATGCTTGATGGAGGAGAGCAAAAGTTCTTTCACTGCTCCGGAAATCAGGAATATTTAAAGTAGTATCAGCATTAATAATACCAACTAAAGTACAATCAGGAAAGTCTAGACCTTTGCTAATCATCTGAGTACCAATTAAAATGTTATATTCTTTGTTGCGAAAAGATTTAATTATTTTATCGTGAGCACCTTTTTTGGTGGTGGTGTCGGCATCCATACGAATAACTTTAGCCGTTGGATATTTTTCAGTAATTATATTTTCTAGTTTTTCGGTACCCATGCCTAGATAGTTTAAACCTTTTTCATGACAATTAGGGCATATATCATCTTTTAGTTTTGTAAAACCACAGTAATGACATCTTAAAACATTAGAGCTTTTATGATATGTTAAAGATATTTCACAGTGAGGACATTTATAGGTAAAGCCACAGTTGCTGCAAGTAATAACTGTAGAAAATCCCCTTCTATTTAGTAATAAAATTACTTGTTCATCATTTTTTAAGGTTTCTTTAATGCTTTTATCTAGTTCTTCACTAATAATGAAATTTCTTTTTTTTAGCTCCTCTTTCATATCAACAATTATATTGGTTGGCAATATTTGATTATTAACGCGATTTTTTAATGTAAGTAAAGTATAGACCCCTTTTTCCGCCCGAGCCATAGATTCCAAGCTTGGGGTGGCACTTCCTAAAACTAAGGGACAATGATGATAGTTACTGCGAAATTTAGCCATATCTAAAGCATGATATTTAGGATTATTATCTTGTTTGTAAGTATCACTGTGTTCTTCATCAACAATAATTATACCTAAATTAGTTAAAGGAGCAAAAACAGCACTGCGAGTCCCAATTACAATTCTTGTTTCTTTATTTAAAATTTTTAGATATTCGTCATATTTTTCAGTTTTAGATAAACCAGAATGCAAAATAGCAACATTAGAACCAAAATAAGCATAAAAAATATTTATTATTTGTTCTGTTAAACTAATCTCTGGGACTAATAATAAAGCTGACTTACCATTTTTTAAAACTTCTTTGATTAAGTTAATATAAATAAAAGTTTTCCCAGATCCAGTTACTCCATGAATTAAAAAGGTTTTGGTTTCATTAAAGCTCTTACAAATAGAATCAAATACAGCTTGTTGCTCCATAGTTAATTTTTTTTCCGGTAATTTTTCTGAATTATTATTTAAACGATAAACTTTTTCAGGTATAATTTTAATTAAATTTTCTTTTTCTAGTTCTTTTAAACTCGCATAATTAAATTCTTTTTTTAAAACTTTTTTTTCTTCTAAGAGTCTTTTTAATATATCTACTTTTTGACCTTTATGGGTAGAAATATAACTATTTAATAAAGGATTATCTTCGTTTAAAAAAACATATTTTTCATATTTGTCATAATTATTTTTTTGATCTTTTATTTTTAACGCGCTTGGAAGCATCGTTTGATAGGCTGTGATTAAATTACATAAAGTACAATCCTTTAAATACTTGCCTAATTCAAGTAATTCATGATTTAAAATTAAAAATTCATCTTCAATTGTAGAAATTTCTTTTAATTCATAAGAATCACTGTAATTATCGGTAATATCAAGAACAAAACCATGAACTAAACGATTATTAAATGGCACTAAAACTTTCATGCCTACTTTGATTTTGTCTATTAAATTAGAAGGTATTTTATAAGTAAAAGTTTTATCTAGGGTTTTAACGGGATATTCAATAAGACATTTAGCATACATTTTAGCACCACCTTTATATAATAATTATATCAAATATTTAGGATTTGTCATTTATTATATTGTTAATTTTAGTAATTAAAAGAGTTATAATATCATTATCTTCAATTTTATTAAGAGAAAAAGTTTTAACACCGGCATGATTAAGAGAAGCTCCGCAGTGATAGATAATTTTTTTATCTAGTATTATATACCGGTCATGAAAAGAATTACTATATACTATTTTTAAATTATGATATTCTTCATTATATTTTGTTATATCTAAAGATTTTAGTTTGGCATCTTTTTTAGTTATAAGAGTTATTTTGATTTTTAAATTTTTAATCATATCTAAAACGGTTTTATCAGCATAATTATCAATTATTATTAATTCTTTTTGGGCTTTTTGCATTATATCTAGAAGTTTAGAGTAAGCATCGTATATTTCGCCTTCAAAAAAATCGTGTTAATTTCTTCTTTGTTTTGAAATTTAGAAAAGGCTTCTTTTAATATTTTTATATCTTCACGATTTTGAAAAATTAATTCTTTTAGATATTTTTGTTCTAATAATTCACTGGAAATAAATCTGCGCATATTTATAAACGCATTAACAATACTAATACTTGCTTTTACGGCAACTTCACTTTTTAAAATGCCGGCGAGCATGGTTACCCCATATTCTGTATAAACATAAGGCAAATATCTTCGACCTCCATAAGCATTTAAACTTGAGGTGAAAATTTTGCACCTCAAGTTGCTATATTCTTCTTCAGTAAGTTGAAAACAATAACTCTCAGGAAACCGCGAAATATTATTTTTAACATTACGATTTAGCTCTTTTGTGGTATAGCCAAAAAGTCTTGCAATGTCTTTATCAAGCATGACTTTTACTCCTCTTATTTCATATATCAAATCTTCGATTTTGGCTGATTTTACGGGCTTTATTAAAGATAAATTTACATTTTCTTGAGTAAAATTTTTTAATATATTTTGCGTAATTATTTCTTTATTGGGTGTTTTTAAAATGCTACTTAAAACCTCTATTCCTGCTTTAGTAAATACATAAGGAAGATATTTACGATGTTGTCCACGACTAGTTTTTAAGGTGACATTTTGGCACCTTAAAGATGTAAATTCTTCATTTGTTAGTTTAAAATAATTAGTTTCAGAAAACTTTTCTTTATGTCTTGCTACTAATCTATTTAAGTATTTAGTTTCATAGTTATACATAAAAGCTAAATCACTATCTAATACTACTTCTACTCTTCTTAGATTATAAATTTTAATATTCATCCCAAAACCTCCTAATTATTATTTTGTTCCCTGTTTATTCTAATCAAATTATAGCAAACATATGTATAAGTGTCAAGCATAAAAAAAGATACAATTACTTATATCTTTAAAGAATAGAATCTAAACTAAAATTACGATTTTTCATGGTGCCACCTTCAAGGTCATAACAATCATTGATAATAAAGAAAGCATTTTCATCGATAGCTAAAATTATTTCTTTAAACATGTAATAATCATTGGTTGGGACAGCACACATCAGAAGTTCTTTAGTTTCATTGGTGTATCCACCTTTTGCTTTTAAAATCGTTACTCCTAAATGAAGATTATCGATAATTACATCTTCTATTTCTTTTATTTTGGAAGTTTCAATAATAAATAGTTTGCTTTTAGAAATACCAATTATCATACGATCTACAATGATACTAGAAATATATATAATGATAATAGCGTAAATTATTTGATTTAAACCGAGAATAAAACCGGCAAATATAATAATAACTAAATTACAAATAAAGGTAGCTCTTCCCTCGGGCATATGAAGATATTTAACCATTATATTCATGATAATATCTGAACCACCTGTATTATATCCAGTTTTATAGATAAGTCCATTAGCAAAACCTGATAAAATACTAGTGCAAATAATGGTTGTTATATAGTCTTCAAAAGCAATATGGGTGGCAAGAACATTGCTAAGAGGAAGTGTAAAAGTAAGCATAAGAGGATATAATATACTTCCTACAATCGCGGGTTTAGTTTTTTTAACACCTAAAACAATGAAACTAATTATTAATAAAATAAAACTGGAAATATAAATAAATACTTGATTATTCCAACCCCATAACTGATTAAAAACAATGGCAAGACCACTGGTACCTCCCGTGACTAAATTATTGGGAGCAAAAAATAAATTATAATTTAAGGCGAGTAAAAAAACACCTAAAATCATGAAGCAGATATTGGGAATACGATTTTTATCAGTTACTATTTCTAAAATTTTTTTTAGGTCCATTTAGTTTCCTACTTTCTATTAAAATAATAAAATTATTTTATTTAATTGTCAACATAAATTAGAAAATTATTCATATAAATTTAGAGAGGTGGATATATGAACGGCAATTTTTTTAGTAATCCTACTTTTCCTTCTAATAATAATATTTCAACTTTAGAAAGTCCTCCAGGAAATATTAATTTTAGTAGTACCGCTAGTTTACCTATGGAACAAAGTTATATTGAAAATATTTTAAGACTTAATAAAGGAAAAAAAGTTAAAGCATATTTTTCTTATCCTGATTCTAATGACTGGCGAGATAAAACTTATGAAGGAATAATTGAAGAAGCAGGACGAGATCATTTAATTATGAGTGATCCTAAAACTGGAGATTGGTGGTTGCTTAGAATGATATATTTAAATTTTGTTACTTTTGAAGAAAGAATAAACTATAATCATGATTATTCAGAAAAAACGTTTTAGTGACGTTTTTTTAATTAAAATATTTGGTAAATAATTCTTTTTCTGCACCAAGAATAGAAGATTTTCCATGACCGGGATAAATAGTTATATCATCGGGATATTGTTTAATTTTTGCTAAACTTTCTTGCATATCTTTAATGCTGGATGTTTCTAAATCACAACGGCCACAAGTATGATAAAAGATAAAATCTCCCGTAAACATGACTTTTTCAGGTTTAAAGTAAAAAGTTAGAGAATCGCTAGCATGTCCGGGGGTTTTTATTATTTCATAACCAAAATTATCATTAAAAGTATTATGTTTTAAATGATAAAAGTTTTCTAATTCTTTTAGAGCACCAATATGATCAAAATGATGATGGGTTACTAAAATACCTTTTACTTGATAAGACTTACAAGCATTAATAATAATATCTGCAGAACTTGCAGGATCAATTATTAGACAAGCATTTTCTTTTATTACTAAATAGCAATTAGTATGTAAAGGTCCTAAGACTAGTTTTTTTATTTCCATGTTATCACCTATAGTAATTGTATCATAATAAAGGTAATATTCATAGTTAAATTTAGTTTAGTTTTGTCAAAGAAATTATTTTAGAATTTTATTTTTAAGGATTTTATGTTATACTTATAGTAGGTGATGGATATGCTTTGGATTTCTATTTTACTTATTATAATTATAATTGGTTCTTTAGGAGGTATTTTTTATATAACCGCATTTAATAAACTTAATGATTTAAAAACTAAAGTACATGAAGCAGAATGTATTATTGATGAGAATTTAAGAATTAAATATGATAGTTTGATTAGAATTAGTAATAATTTAAAAAATAAAAGTAAAGAAAATAAAAATTATTTTAAAGAATATGAAAAACTTAATGAAATGAATATATCAAACTTTGATATGGATAGAAAACTTAATGAAGGATTTACGATGATATTAAAAATGCAAGGTGATTTGGGTTTAGATGATGATGAAGAGTTAAATGAAGAGTTAGAAAAAATTAGAAGATTAGATGAAAAATTATGTGCGGCAAAAAATTATTATAATAAAAACACTAGTTTAGAAAATGCGATGATTAGACGTTTTCCTACTAATGTTATTGCAAGAATTCATAAATTTAAATTAAAATTATTCTTTGATGGGAAAGATATGGATGATGAAATAATAGATGACTTTAAAATTTAGTCATCTATTTTTATAACTTTAGCTAATAATAAAATATTCACCAAAAGGATATAAAGAACAAGTATCTAAACTTTTATGATAAAAATTTAAGACAGTTTGCCATTCAATTTTGGCGGCGATACTTATACCAATCATATTTTAACTCCAATCTATTTCTTTTAAGCCATTCTTTTTTAAGAATTCATTGGTTTTACTAAATGGTCTAGAGCCAAAGAAACCATATCTAGCCGAAAAAGGACTTGGATGAGGACTGGTAATTATTAAATGTTTAGGATTAGTTATTAAAACCGCTTTTTCTTTAGCAAAGTTTCCCCATAAAATAAAGACTACGGGTTCTTCTTTTTCATTTAATAATTTAATGATATAGTCTGTTAGCCGTTCCCAACCTAATTTGCGATGAGAGGCAGGTGTATCTTTTACGACAGTTAAAACGGAATTAAGGAGCAAAACACCATTTTTTGCCCAATTAGTTAAATCCCCATCGTTTTTAGGAGGTATGCCTAAATCATCATAAAGTTCTTTATAAATATTTTGGAGAGATGGAGGGACTTTAACACCTTTTTGAACTGAAAAAGATAAACCGTGAGCTTCGCCAACCCCGTGATATGGGTCTTGCCCAACAATTACAACTCGAGTATCTTTATAGGGGGTTAATTTTAAAGCATCAAATATATGATCTTTAGGAGGAAATATAGTTTTATTTTTATATTCCTCTTCGACGATATGATAAAATTTTTTAAACCCCTCACTATGCCAAATAATAGATAATTTTTCGTCCCAATCATTGCCAATCATTTTACTTCACTCCTCTACTTCTTTAATTTTTTTATTTATGATACATTTCATGATTATTTATTTTAAAAGCACGATATATTTGTTCTAGTAAGATTCCTCTAAATAAGCCATGAGGAAAAGTTAAACTAGAAAATGATAAATGATAATTACTTCTATTTTTAATACTTGCTCCTAAACCAGTTGATGAGCCTATTATAAAAGTAATTGTACTATTAGTAATAAAAGTATTCGATATTAAACTTGCAAATTCTAGACTATCTAATTTCTTTCCTTCTATTTCTAAGGTTATAATATAATCATGAGGTTTTAGATATTTGCTAATATTTTTAGCTTCACTTTCTAAATTTTCTTCATCTTTTAGTTCTATTAATTCTATTTTATGATATTTGTTTATTCTTTTTAGATAATCATTGACTAATTCTACTAAATATTTTTCTTTTAATTTTCCTAAACATATTATTTTAATCATATGGTTATCACTTCACTTACTTCGCTTGGTTTAGCACAGGTTATATCATCAAATTCAATATGATAATCATTAAAGACATGATGAATTTCATTTAGAGCTAATTCTTCAGAGTTATTTTCTTTAGATAAGTGCATTAAATAAATTTTTTTGGTATTATTGCCAATTAATTTACTTAGATAAACACTGCAGGCATTATTACTTAAATGACCATAGTCCGATAAAACTCTTTTTTTTAGCCAGTCAGGATATGGTCCATGTTGTAATTTTTCAATATCATGATTACTTTCAAATAAATATACTTCTTTGTTTTGTAAATATTTAAAATTCTTTTGATTAACATAACCTGTATCGGTTACATATACTACCGAATGATTATCACTTTCAAAGAGAAAATTACGAGAATCTGTAGCATCATGACTAGAGTGAATACAGGTAACACGTAGGTTGTTTAGTATTACTTCATCATCATAAATTAAAATATGCTCATAATCATGGATATCTTCTAGCTCTTGAAACATAGATTTGGATATAACAATTGTGGGATGATATTTTTTAATAAATGTTTTTAAAGCAGAGATATGATCAACATGAAGATGACTGATAAAGATATAATCAATATCTTCGGCATTAACATTTATTTCTTTTAGTTTATCAACAATATATTTACGATTTTTACCTATATCTACTAAAATTTTATAATTATTTGTTTCTATATAAGTAGAATTGCCCCCTGAACCACTTGCTAAAATACATATTTTCATTATTGATACAACTCCAATGGATTAAAGGTAGTACCATTATAGGCTGCTTCAAAGTGTAAGTGAGGTCCGGATGAATCACCACTGGAACCCATAAAGCCAATTTTTTGACCTTTGGTTACCCGGTCCCCTACTTTAACTAATAAGTTGTTAGTCATGTGGCCATATCTTGTCGTATAACCATTTTCATGATTGATACGGATAGAGTTACCAAGACTATTACCACATTTATCGCCAAGTCCTGAACCTCTAGATGGACAACCATTATAGGCATATTCCACGACTCCATCGGCGGCAGCAAAAATAGGAGAATTAAAGTTACCAGCACCAGAAATATCAATTCCAGCATGGAAAGCTCCCCATCGCCAACCACGGAAACTAGTAATGATATAGCCTTTATTTGTAGGCCAGCCCCAATCACCATCAATAATTAATGGATCAACTGGAACATATGGATTAGGGTTACGAGTACCTACAGTAGTTATTTGATTTACAGTTTCAATTAAAGTGGCAATTTTAACGGGTTCGGCACCTTGAGGTCTTACTCCATTAGTTATAGTATAAGTTTCTGAATAACGAACTAAACCATTTTGACCACGAGTAGTAATTTCAGAATAACCAATATTTTTATTACTATCACGAACTGTTTCTTTAGTATAATAATCTACTTGATTGTAAACATCATATATTTCATATGCAAATGTTAATTGAGGATCAATTAAGGTTACGTTTACGGTGTCACCAACTCGAAGTAAAGTATCTTCGGATTTATAACTGGAGTTGGCAATTAAAAATTCTTCGACACTTAATTTATTATCTTCTGAGACAGATTTGATGGTATCTCCAAGTTTAACGGTATATTCTTCATTTTCTGGGTCACTACCAAATAATAAAAAGTGACTTAAATCTTGCTCTTCAGTGTATATTTTTTCATTAACACTTAAATAATCTTCTTTGATATAAATATTTTCAAGAAACTTCATATTTTTAATAATACGACCAGTTTCCACGATTTCTTCTTGTTCATTATTAATATATTTTTCATATTCGTTTTGGTCTAAAAAAGCTCTTACAAATCTTTTGGCAGCTTCATAAAATACTTCTTTATCTAAAACATTTATAGTATAGTTTTTATCATTACCATAAATAGTTACTTTATAACCTTTAATAGTAAAATCATCTTTAGCTTCAATTAAATTATATATATCCTCTACTTTATCAGCAGTAGCAGTATAAGAATTAGTAGGAACAATTTTTAAATCAGTGGGTGGATAAACAGTATTTACTTTATATTCTTTTTTAATAGAACTTTGATTATTGTCTATTAATTTATATAGTTCATCTTTATTAGTTATTAAACCGATTTTTTCACCATTTAAATATACTTGATAAAAAGTATTAATTTTTAAAGCTAATTTTGATGCACTTTCAACAGTTAAAAGTAAAACTACAATGGCGAGAGAAATTATGGTTATGATAATACTTTTTTTATTCATAAGACACCTCTTTTATATTTTCAGGGTTTAAATAATTTTTAAAATTACTCATATTTAATTCAAATAATAAACGATATAGGCCAGTAGAACCTTTACGATGTTTAGCAATTATGACATCAATGGGGACAATAGTTTCTTTTTTTTCACTTTTGGCTTCATAGTAATCTTTACGATTTAAAAATAATACTAAGTCAGCATCTTGTTCCAAAGAACCTGATTCTCTTAAATCTACTAAGGCAGGTTCTTTATTTTCTCTTTTATCGACACTTCTTGATAATTGAGCGAGAGCAATTACCGGGACATCTAATTCTAAAGCCATTGTTTTAAGACTACGAGATATTTCAGATACTTCTACTTGACGAGATTCTACCCGATTTGATCCAGTAGTAACTAATTGTAAATAATCGATAACTACTAAGCCTAACCCTTGAGGCATTGAAGCTAACCTACGACATTTTGCTTTAATCTCGGGAGCGGTAATACTAGCATTATCTTCAATAAAAATATTAGTGGTTGCAAGTTTACTCATTGCTTCATTATATCTTTTCCAATCATTATGTTCTAATTTACCAGTGTTTAATTTGTAAGAATCTATACCTCCAACACTGGCAATCATACGATTAACAAGCATTTCGGCAGACATTTCAAGATTAAATATGGCAATAGCTTTATCAGTAGTAAAGGCAGCATTGGTGGCAATATTTAGGGCAAAAGCAGTTTTTCCCATACCTGGACGAGCGGCAAGAATTATTAACTCACCACCGTGAAGACCGGCAGTAGCACGATCTAAATCATAAAAACCTGTTCGAATACCAGTTATATCACTTTTATTTTTAGCTAATTCTTCAAGTCTTTCTTCCGCGCGACGTAATATTTCATGAATAGGAACAAATTCACTTGTTTCTCTTACTTTAACAACATTTAATATGTTTCTTTCCGCTTCATCTAATAAGCCGGTTATATTTTCATCATTATAAGAATTAGTAATAATATCTGTTGCAGTATTAATTAGACGACGTCTTACAGCGTGGTCTTTTAATATTTTAATGTAATAGCCTAAGTTTGCAGTGGTAACAACAGAGTCGATAACTTCCATTAAATAAGTTAAGCCCCCAATTTCATTAAACTCTTTTTTCTTGTCTAATTCAGCTTTAACAGTTGTTAAATCTACAGGACTATTTTCTTTATAAAGGCTCATAATGGCATTAAATATTAGGCGATTCTTATCATTATAAAATAAGTCTTCTGTTACTTCATCACTAATATGCTCAAGAGCATCTTTACTTAAAAATGCAACCCCTAAAACACTCATTTCTGCTTCGTTATCATGAGGAAGAGTTCTGTTTGCCATTTTATCACCTACTTACTTAATTTTACTCTTATTTTAAAACTTACCTCTTTATGTAAGGATATCAATACTTCATGAATTCCTAAAGTATCTAAATCATGTTCTAAAGTGATACATTTTTTATCAATATTGTAGCCTTTATCTTTTAATTCAGCGGCGATTTGTTTAGTAGAAACTTTGCCAAAAACTTTATCTTCACTGCCAGTTTTTACTTTAAAAGAAAATATTTTGTTTTCTAATTCTTTTTTTATGGCATTACATTCGGCAATTTTTTTCTCTTCTTCGCTTTTCTTTTTATCTAGTTCTCTATTTAAAACTTCATTACTTCTTTTAGTAAATGGGACAGCAAGTTTATTTTTTAATAAATAATTGTTAGCATAACCATCACTTACTTCAATTACTTCGTCTTTTTTGCCTACTTTACGGACATCTGCGAGTAATATTACTTTCATTTTATCACATCCTTACGTACCTAATATTATATCAAAAAAAAACTACTAATTAAAGTAGTTTAACATTATTTATAGCTCTCTAATTTTTACGAGAGAATAAAATCATACCAACAAATCCAAGAACAATAGCCGCAAATATTCCTAAAACAATATAAGTTACGGTTTTGCTTGTACCACCAAAGAGTTTTTCTAAAGTAATACTTTTAAATTTAATATCTTTGTTTTCTTTAGTCATTTCTTTGGTTGTGGCCGCCACAACGTCTTCATAATCTTTTTCTTCAAAGCTTTCAGCTAAACTCATGACTTTATCAAAATCTTCTTTAGTACCATCCATACCAACAATATATTCATTACCTATAACTAAGAAAGGGACACTGTCGGAGTTGTCTTCAGGAACTTCTAATTTTTTTACTAATTCTTGATGTAATTTTTCATTATTTTTGTTTTTCCAAACTTCATAAGTAACAATTTTAATATTAGTAGGTATTTCATCTTTATGATTATTTAGATACTCTAAAGAGCCTTCACAGTGAATACAGTTATAACCTCTAAAAAAGTATATAGTTATTTCTTTTTCACTAGCATATGAGTTAATTGGCATGCTAGTTAGCCCAATAATTGTTAAAAGAATAAAAAATAGTTTTCTCATAAATTACACTTCCTGTTTGTAATTATAACAAAAATGCTATAGTTAGTAAAGAGATTTTAATTAATATTTTGACTCATATATAATTTATAATAGGCACCTTTTTTAGCCATTAATTCTTCATGAGTCCCCTCTTCATAATTGCGATGATTTTTAATCAATATTATTTTATCACAATTTTTAATGGTCGAAATACGATGGGCAACCATGATTGTAGTTCTATTTTGAGTAACAATATTTAGAGCATTTACGATTTTCTTTTCAGTTTTTAAATCAATATTACTGGTTGCTTCATCTAATATTAAAATTTGAGGATTTTGAATCATAATTCGGGCAATACAAAGTAATTGACGTTCACCACTTGATAAATTAGAGCCATTGTTAAGTAAAATAGTGTCATAGCCTTTTTCAAGACTCATAATCATATCGTCTATATCGAGTAATTTACAGATTTCACGCACCTTTTTTAGGCTTATATTTTGGCCTAAAACTAAATTATCATAAACAGAACGAGCAAATAAATAACTATCTTGCATCATCATACTAATGCTTTTTCTTAGAGTTTTTAAATCAATTGTTTTAATATCGTAGTTATCAATTAAAATAGTACCTTTATTAGTATCATAAAAACGGGATATTAAACTTAAAATGGTTGATTTGCCACTTCCTGTTACACCTACTAAACCGATTTTTTCACCAGCTTTAATTTTTAAATTAAGATTTTTTAAGACAGGTACTTGGTTATCATAACTAAAGTAAACATTTTCAAATTCAATATTTCCTTTAATATGAGGTTTAAGAGCATTAGCACTATTTTCAATTAATAATGGTTCATCTAATAATTCAAATATTCTTTCTAAATAAGTGCTGGCATCCATTAAATCATTATAACTCATAGATAGATATTCAATTGGTTCCCAAAATCTAGAACTATAAGAGTCAATTGCAATAATTGTTCCTAAAGTAACAATGGGATACATATATTTTAAGCCAAGATAATATATTAAAGCCATACTAGTGAGATTTAAAACCCCGGTTAGAGCCCAACTTAAATTACCTAAATATAGAGTGTTTTTAACAGCTTCTACTCTTTTTTCTTCTAAGTCTTTTAAAATATTTTCATTTTTTAGTTCTCGATTAAAACTTTGAGTAATTCTAATACCACCCATACTTTCAGATAAATAAGCATTAACATTAGCATTTTTATCATTGGCTTTATTTTTTAGTCTTCTTCGAAGGGGAGATAATAAAAGAAGAATAGTTGTAACTATAAGAGCCAAAATAATAGGAATTAAAGATAACTTAATATTGGTTGCTAACATGAAAATTATAACAAATAATAAATTAATAATATCAATTATACTATCTAATAAAACATAACAGAGAATAGCACTTACTTCATCAGGATAGTTAGTTGCTCTAGTATAAATTTTACCATGACTATGAGTATCAAAATAATTATTGGGTAAATATTGAAGTTTAGTAAATATAGCAACTTTTAAATCATGGGAAACATTATCTAAAACCATTAATAATTTATCTCTTTTCAATTTAGCAATAAAAACAGATAATAATACTAAACCTAAAATAATGAAAGTTAATAAAATTATTTCCATAAAATTTTGGTTGGGAAATGATTTATCAATCGCATATAAAAATATTTGGGGAATAATTAAAAGTAATAAATTAGAGAATATGCCAAGAAAGAAAGATAATGTTAAACCTTTTTTATAAGGTTTAAAAAATTTTAAGATACGTTTTAAGTTGGAAAAAGAAAATTTGGTTTTTTCTTCATCTTTTTGATAATTATTAACCATTTATTTCACCTCTTCCAATCGTATATAATTCATAATAATAGCCCTTTTTATTTAATAATTCTTGATGAGTTCCACTTTCAACTATTTGACCTTTATCTAAGACATATATTTTGTTTGCTTTTTCAACAGATACTATTTTACTAGCAATAATAATTTTGGTAGATTCATAATCTAAATTATTAATACTTTCATTTATTTTTTCTTCGGTTTCGATGTCTAGAGCACTGGTTATTTCATCTAATAATAAAATATCTGGTTTAACCGCGAGAGCTCTTGCTAGGCTTAATCTTTGTTTTTCGCCGCCTGATAGGCCAACTCCTTTTTCCCCAATAATAGTATCTAATTTATCAGGTAAGTTTTCAATATAATCACAACAAGCGATTTTAGCATATTTAGAAGCTTCTTTTTTAGTTATTTTAGTATTACCATACGCGATATTATTATAAATAGTATCACTAAATAAATAAGCATTTTGAGTTACATAACCAACTAGTCTTCTGATATCTTTAATATTATAATTTAAATAATTTTCCCCATTAATTAGAATTTCGCCACTTGCAGGAGTAATAAAACCTAATAAAAGATTTACGATAGAAGATTTACCTGAACCAGTAGAACCAATAAATGCGATAGTTTCATTTGGATTAATAGTAATATTTAAGTTATCTAAAATAGTTTTATTATCATAAACTATTTTAACATTTTTAAATTCAATAGGTACTTTTAGACTTTTTAATCTTTTAGGACCATTTAATTTAACTAATGGTTTACTATCTAATAACTTTTTAATTCTTTTTTTAGCAATACTATATCTTTCAATAGTATTTAATAAATAACTTAAACGAATAAAAGGTGCTCTTAAATTATATAAATAAGCATTAAATATTACTAATTCTCCTATAGATAGTTTACTATGAATAAATAAATATCCACCGATAATTAAAAATATCGCGTTCATAAAATAACTTAAAAAATCAACAATACTATAAAATGTAGATTCAAAGTAACCTACTCCAATATCTTTTAAAATATATTTTTGGTTTATTTTAGTCATATTTTTTATTTCTTTGGATTCTAAAGCAAAAGATTTAATTACTTTGTTGCCTTCAATATTATCACTGATATAATCATTAGAATTAGCTTGTAAATCTCTTAATTCTTCATATTTGGGCATAGCTTTTTTAGTAAAGATAAAGGATGAGATGCCTATTAAGATACCTGGAGTAAGTAATATTAAAGTAAAAGGAATATTAATAGTTAATAAATAAACTAAAGAACAGATAAATGTTAAAAGAATAGAACCTATAACTCTAATATTAAAAGATAAATGTCTTTTAATAGTGCTAATATCGCCTGTAAAATTAGTCATTAATTCGCCTTTATTGTTATGTTCAAAAAAATGATAATCGAGAGTATTAATATGGGAATAACATTTTTCTTTTAGACTACTACTTATTTTTTCACCAGTATAATCAAGTTTAATTAAAGAAATATAATCTAAAAAAGTAATAACAATAGAAAATAATATAATAACTAATATTATTAATAATAAATGATTATAGTTATGTTTGATAGTTACCATATCTACTACATAGCCAATAAGTATGGGAATAATAAATGAAAGGCTGTCGAAGATAATGGACATGATAACATATAAATAATATGAGAATTTATTCTTTTTATTAATATTTAAAATCCAATTCATATTTTAACACCAATTATATTATATAATATTTAAAGTAATTTAACAATAATAGAAAACTAAAAGAAAAAAGAACTAGTGTTCTTTAAGTTGGGATAATTGTTTTGTTTCACTTTTTTTAATAGTAATATTATCATATAACACATTTTTATTACTCTTTGCTTATTTTATTTTTATAGTTATATTTTTAGGTTATGTTTCATAGTTTTAAGTAGAAAGTTTGAAAGATGGTGAATTTTTTGGAAAAAAAAGAATTACTTGAATCGATTGCCAAAAGAGGAAATGGAAGTATATATCTTGGGGTTGTGGGGGCTGTTCGGACTGGTAAATCTACCTTTATTAAAAGATTTATTGAAAATTTAGTTGTTCCTAATATTAATGATGAATATGAGAAAAAACATTGTTTAGATGAAATTCCTCAAAGTGCTCAAGGAAAAACTATTATGACTACAGAGCCAAAATTTGTACCTTCTAATGGAGCTGAAGTTCAAGTTGATGAATTTAAAACAAATATTAAATTAGTAGATTGTGTGGGTTTTGTAATACCGGGTGCGACTGGTTATGAAGATGAAGATGGAAATCCAAGAATGGTTAAAACTCCTTGGTTTGAAGATTCTATACCTTTTATTGAAGCAGCGGAAATTGGAACAGAAAAAGTTATTAGAGATCATGCGACTATAGGTATTGTAGTAACTAGTGATGGTTCTTTTGGAGAAATACCTCGATCTAGTTATATTGAAGCAGAAAATAAAGTTATTTGTGAATTAAAAGAAATTGGTAAACCTTTTATTGTTGTTTTAAATAGTGTGCACCCTACTAACACAGAAACAATTAGAATAGCTAAAGATTTAGAAGAATCATATGATGTTCCAGTTATACCTATTAGTGCAGAAAAAATGAATGAAATTGAAATAATGGAAATACTTAAAAAAGCTTTATATGAATTTCCAGTATTAGATATTAAAGTAAATATTCCTGGTTGGATTGATGCTTTACCTAAAAATCATGAAATTAAAGAACACTATTTAGATAAGATTAAAGAAAGTGTTATTAGTGTAGAAAAAATTAAAGATATTGATTATATATTAGAACATTTTCAAGATAGTGAATATATAAGTAAATCTTATATAAGTGAACTTGATGCGGCAACAGGTACAGTGACAATTAATTTAGAAGCTAAAGAAGAATTATATAATGAAGTTTTAAAAAGTATTATGGGAGATTCGGCAACATCGAAAGCGGGACTTATTAGAATATTTGCTAATTATAAAGAAGCTAAAGAAGAAATGGATTCCATTAAAAGTGCTTTAAAAGTGGCTAGACAATCGGGTTATGGAATTGTTTATCCAACAATTAAAGATATGAAATTAGAAACTCCAGAAATAGTTAAGCAAGGTTCGAGATATGGGGTTAAATTAAAAGCAACGGCTTCTTCTATTCATTTAATGAAAGTGGAAGTACAATCAACTTTTGAACCTATTATTGGTTCTGAACAACAAAGTAAAGAACTTATTAATTATTTAATGAAAGATTATGAAAAAGACCCTGATTCTATTTGGCAATCTGAAATATTTGGAAGAAGTTTAGAAGCTATAGTACAAGAAGGTATTCAAGCTAAACTTTCAATGATGCCTGATGCTACTAGATATAAACTTAGTCAAACAGTTAATAAAATAGTTAATAAAGGAGCTAATAATTTAATTGCAATTGTATTATAAAAAATAACATTCAAGAGTGGTGCTTGAATGTTATTTCAGACTGTTGACAAAAGAAATTTTGTTAATAGTCTTTTTATTTTGAAAAAAATATATTATAATAAAAATGTAAGGTTGCTTATTGTACCTAAAATTAAGCTTACAAGCCTTACTTTTTTATTGGAAAAATGGTATAATGTAAATATAGGTACAGTAAGGAGTAAGTGATAAATATGGCAATGACCAGACAAAATTATAAAAAAGATTGTATAATATTAAGCACATTAGAAGAATTGGTACCAAAAGAACATTTAGTAAGAAAACTAGACAATTGTATAGATTTTACTTTTATAGAAGAATTAGTAAGAGATTTATACAGTGAAATAGGAAAACCAAGTGTTCCTCCAATGGTACTTTTTAAATTGATATTTATAAATATAATATTTGGAATAAATAGTATGAGAAGGACTTGTGAAGAATGCAAAGTTAATATTGCATATAGATGGTTTTTGGGATTAAGCATGTATGATGATATACCAAATTATTCAACATGGAGCAAAAATTATATAATGGTGCTAGAATAGATATTAGGACACAAAATTTTGGACGTTTAATAAAAAATATTGTAAAATAGAAATTAAATGAAAGGAATAGATGTTCTATGGGAAGGACGAATAAAAAATATGATGAAGATTTCAAAAAAAATATTGTAAAACTTATAGAAAATGGTAAAGCAATATCAGAAATAGTATGTGAATATGGCATAAGCAGAAGTTTAGTATATGCTTGGAAAGAAAAATTTGGAACTATAACTACATCGGAAGGAACTATTACTTGTAATAATGACATAATAAAACTTCAAAAAGAAAACAGATTATTGAAAGAAGAAAATGAAATATTAAAAAAAGCCATGGCCATATTCACAAAACGATAAAAGAAAAGGTTAAATTTATAAAAGAACATGAAAAAGAACATTCTATAACATTATTATGCAAAGCTTTAAATATTACTAAATCAGATTATTATTATCAAATTAAAAATCCAATTAATAGTTATAAGCAAGCTAATAATGAATTAGATATTAAAATAAAACAAATATATAATAAATCAAAAGGAAGATATGGTTCTCCTAAAATAACCAAAATACTTAATAAAGAAGGATTTAAAGTAAGTCAAAAAAGAGTTGCAAGAAGAATGAAATTTTTAGGTTTAAGAAGTATAACAATTAAGAAATTTAATCATTCAGGAAGTTCAAAACAAGATGATAAAAAAGAATATTTAAATCTTTTAGAGCAAAACTTCTTTGCTGAAAAGCCAAGTGAAAAATGGGTTGGAGATATAACATATATTTATACAAAAGAAACCGGATGGACTTATTTAGCAATAGTAATGGATTTATTTGATTTAAAAGTTGTGGGTTGGTCATATGGATTAAATATGGAGAACGATTTAGTAATAGATGCATTTAAGAAGGCATTAGTTAATCGCGGGCTAAAACAAGAAGGAATATTTCATTCAGATTGTGGAAGTCAATATACATCTAATGATTATGAAAAACTTTTAAGCGATTTAAAAATCAAGCATTCATATAGTAAAAAAGGTTATCCATATGATAATGCAAGTATGGAAAGCTTCAATGCCATATTAAAAAAAGAAGAAGTAAATGTAAATACGTATGAAACATTTGAAGAAGCTAGATTAGCAATATTTGAATTTATAGAAGGCTGGTATAATAACCAAAGAATACATAGTACACTTGGATATATAACTCCAAATGAAAAATATAATAATTATATTGCAAATTTAGCAATTGCTTAATTAAAGATTGTCCAAAAAAATATGTCTAAAAACTTGACATAAATCCAAATTCTAATTGGTCAAAAGTTTTACTTCTAATTTTACCTTTTAATAGTTTATATGTATTTAAAATAAACAAATCTTTATCATTAATTATATTTTTTTCAATTTTTTCTTTAGTATTAGAATTATTTTCAGTATATCTTTTATTTGGAAATGTAACTTTAAAAGATGATACATTAGAATTAAATGTTGGTTTAATATTACAGTCATCGTAGGCTTCTAATATTCTAATTAATCCACTGCCTCTTCTTTCCATAAAATTAAGTCTGCTAAAAATATCTGATATTACTTTATTACGGCGCATTGAAGAAATTTTAGTTATATCTAAATTTTGAATTAGACTTCCATCTAGCATGCCTCCTGGGGAAGTTATTTCTAATCTATCATCAAACATATCAATATGAATTTCAGAACCAATAATTTGATAATCACGATGAATAATAGCATTTACAATTGCTTCACGAACAGCTTCTAGAGGGTAATCTTTTTTCTCTATTCTTTTCATTCCGTCTATATACCAACTTATTTTAGAATTATTTTTAATAAACATTTCAGCATTATTTAGTAAAGTTATAATGCTTCCAGTATATTCTTTATCGTCATAAGCATCTTCTTTCAATGAGCCCTTTATTAAGCCTTTCCATTTAGTGCAAAATATTCTAGATTGTTTTAATAATCCTTGATCACATAATAATAAGCCAGCATTTGTTAGTTTTTTGTCTTTTGTTGCTAATTCTAAAGAGATTAAATCTTTATCTTTATTAAGTTGTTTATCTGTTTCTTTAATTAAGGTAGCATTTAAAAGAGTAAAACTTGCTTCTTTAATATTAATATTACTAGGCAATTCATCAAAAGTGGTATTTTGTCCTTTTAAAATAAGATTTTCTAAAATATGTTTTGGTGCAGGAATAGATTCATTTCCAGAGCGAATAAAAGCTTCTTTACGACCATCGGAAATATAGTAATAAGGTGTTTTAGGTCCATCTCCTATCTTTACTTCAATAAATGTTTTTTCATTTTTAGTAAAAGAATTTAATTCATATCTTGGTAATGGTTCAATTTTACTGTTTATTAATTTAGATATTTCTTCTGAATCTTTTATAGGATTATTTAAACCTATTAATTCATGGTCATTATCTCTTACACCGAATACTAATATACCTCCATTAGAATTAGCAAAAGCCGAAATTGTTTTAAGCCAACTTTTTGGTTTTTTAGTTTCTACTTTTTCTTTATAATCTATAGTATTATTTTCTATTTTATTGTATTTAGCCAGTTTCATTACTACTCCCCCTTCTTTTTTCCGGTCAAAACCGGTCGTTTTTTTATTTTTTGAACAGAAAACCGGTCGTTTTTTTATTTTTTGAATAGAAAACCGGTCGTTTTTTAGTTTCCTTTATTTTTTATTTCTTCAGTTATTTTATTTATAAAGTCATCGATAGGCATTGTTATTGTTTCTTCACTGCCATATTTTCGGAAACTGATGGTATTTGATTCTGTTTCTTTATTGCCAAGAATTAAAGCATATGGGATTTTTTTCATGACTGATTCCCGCATTTTATAACCGAGCTTTTCTTCTCTGCTATCTAAATTAACACGGATATTCAATTCTTTTAATTTAGCAAATATTTTTTCAGCATATTCTAGGTGATATTCATTATTTACAGGAATAATATTAATCTCTATTGGAGATAACCATAATGGTAAAACTCCTTTAGTTTCTTCTAAATAATAAGCGATAAAACGGTCAATACTTCCTAAAATTGCTCTATGGATAACTACTGGAGTCTTTTTTGAACCATCTTTATCGATGTAATTTAAATTAAAACGCATAGGTAAGCAAAAATCTAATTGGCAAGTAGATAAAGTGTATTCATTACCGACCGCAGGTTTTACTTGAACATCTAGTTTAGGGCCATAGAAAGCTGCCTCACCTTTTTTTTCAACATAATCAATACCAATATGGTCTAAAACTTTTCTTAAAGTATCTTCAGCATTATTCCACATTTCATCATCAGGATAATATTTAACTTTATCTTCTGGATCTCTTAGAGATAATTCAAATCTAAAGTTTTTGATATTTAATTCTTGATAAACTTCTAAGATTAAGTCTACTACACATTTAAATTCAGATTCTATTTGCTCATGAGTAACAAATAAGTGAGCATCATTTTGACAGAAAGTTCTCGCCCTTTCTATGCCTTTTAGAGCCCCACTCGCTTCAAAACGACAATCGCGGGCAATTTCGCCAATACGGATTGGTAAGTCACGATATGAATGAATAGTATTACCATAAATCATCATATGATGAGGACAATTCATAGGTCTTAAAACAAATTCTTCCCCTTCTACTTCCATTTTGGGGAACATATTTTCTTGATAATGATCCCAATGTCCAGACGTTTTATAAAGTTCAACATTGCCTAATGGAGGAGTTAAAACATGATTATAGCCTAATTTCTTTTCTTTATCTTTAATATAGTTTTCTAATTCTTCCCAAATAATATAACCATTAGGTAAATACATAGGCATACCTTTTCCAACTAAATCAGAAGTCATGAATATACCTAATTCTTTGCCGAGTTTACGGTGATCTCTTTCTTTTGCTTCTTCAAGTTCTTTTAAATGAGCTTCTAAATCTTCGGGTGTTTCAAAACATATACCATAGATTCTTTGAAGCATATGATTTTTGGCATCACCTTTCCAGTAGGCTCCACTTACTTTTAAAAGTTTGAAATTCTTTAAAAGCTTAACAGTTTCAACATGAGGTCCACGACATAGGTCTGTAAAATCACCTTGAGTATAACAACTAATGATGGTATCTTTTTCATCCATACGAGAGATTAAATCTATTTTATAGGGATCATTTTTAAATTTTTCTAAAGCTTCTTCTTTAGAAATTTCTTCTCTAATGATTCTTTTGCCATCTTTAGCAATTTTTTTCATTTCCTTTTCAATTTTAGGTAAATCTTCTTCAGTTAGAGTAATACCTCCTAAATCAATATCATAGTAAAATCCTTCTTCAATGACGGGTCCAACCCAAAATAAAGCTTCAGGATATAAATGTTTTACGGCTTGAGCTAGTAAATGGGCACAACTATGGTTTAAAATACTTAATTTTTCATTTTCTTTAATATTTATCATCTTTTAATTCCTCTTTCTTCTAATTTATTATTAATAATTATTTTTTGAATTTTTTTAGCTAATAGCTCTCCCTCTTCTTTGGTATCGGGTGCTACTAAATATAAAACTTTTAAAGTATATAGAGTTTTAGTTAAAATATCAGGAGTAGCAAGTTCTTCAGGCTTAAACATTTTTAATTCGTGAGCCCAAGCACTCATTTCATAACTTTCAATAATATTTTTTAAAACTGATAATACTTTGTTATATGCTGTATCATGTTCGATTTCTAAACTATTTTTTAAATAATAAAATGCCGTTAGATAATCTTTATACATTTCTCTTGTAATAAATATCCCTCCTAAATAAAAAACCGCAGGCTCTTTAAGGAGCAAATTCTGCGGTACCATCCTTTATATTACTTATTTTAAGTCTATAACGTAACTTAAACGGAGATTATTAATCTCACTATAAAAGGAGTAATTTATAAAACTATTTATTAACTTCCACCAAATGTTAAACTCTCTATAAAAAATCATTTTATAAATCATGTCTTTTAATATTTGCTTTATGTGTTTAGTATAGCATAAATATAGCTATTACTCAAGGGTTAGATTATAACATTTTCCCCATTTTCGCAGTGTTTATAAAATTCTTTTAAACCAATATGGAATTTTGGTTTCTTATATTTGTAAACACATAAGTAATCCATATCCATAAATTTGATATTATGAAATTTAATAAATTCACTTCGAACTGTGGTTAGTAAATCGTATAATGACATAAATTCATGAATACCACGATTTTTCTCCCATGATACTTCTAACCAATAGAATTTTTCGTTTTCTTCATAAACGATAAAGGTATGTGTATATATACGTTTAGATTCGTAATAAATCATAAAGTAAGTATTAAATTTTAAACCTAGATTTTTGAAATAGTTTCTTTCTACTTCAACTAAATCAAAACAGGTACCTACTTTATTAGTAATTGTTTCTTCAGGATTTGCTAACACATACTTCTTTTTAAATCCCTTGTCGACATTGCGATAGACATTTTTTTCTATGTCCATCCAGCCGTATTCAATATCTTTTAAACTTTCTAAAATATCCATAACATTATTAACTTGTTCCATGTACTCCACCTAGTGCCTATTATAACAGAAAATGGGTGGTCTTGGCAATCAAAAATTTCTTAAATTAATAATAATTGGTGTTTTTCGCCCTTTTTATGGGAAAAAAATTTTTTAAAACATATTATCAATAGTTTTAGGAACTTCATCGGCGACAACTTTTTCAATTATTTTGTTTTTTAATTCTTTATTTACTTTTTTACCAGTCATTTTACTTAAAGTATCTATTACTTCATTTAAAGTTTCGGGGTCTTTCATGTTGCCATTTTGAAGTTTTTCGGCAAGACTTATGATGGTATTTTTGTCTACCTTAGTTTTCTTTTCAACTTTTTTAAAAAATGAGTCATCTAGCATAAAAAATACCTCCTAAAACATTATATGTTAGAAAGTATTTTTGGTTTATTTATAATAGCTATAAAAAATTTCATCAGGTTTTTTCTTAAAAACTTTGGCAATTTTTAAAGCTAAATCGTAGTATAGACGACGATTACCATGCTCTATTTGCCAATAGTAAGCTTTACAGATACCAACCTTTTTAGCTACATCTTCATAAGACATATTACTTATTTTGCGTAAATTTTGTAATTTAAAATTTACATTTGTACTACTTTTTACCATAACTCCTCCACTAGATATATAATATACCAAAAATTTTGGAATGTCAAATTTTGTGTAGCTATAACTGGGTAGACTTTAGATGAAATTATCAATAATATTAAGTGTGAGGAGAAGGAATAAATGAATTTAAAAGAAATTATTGGCATGAATTTAAAATATTATCGATATAAAATGGGAATGAGTCAAGAAAAGTTTTATACCCAATTAGGATTATCTTATAAATATATGGCTAGTGTGGAGAGAGGCGAAGAAAATATTAGTATTGAAAGAATTGATGAATTAGCTTTATTACTTAATGTTTCTTCAAAAGATTTAGTTACTTATAATGAAGAACATATTATAACTAAGAAAAGAATAGACGAAAGAGAAAAATTAGAGGTATAAATAAAAGCGATGAATTTTTTTAACATCACTTTTTTAATGTTCATTTTTAGTTTTAAATTGTAATATTATAGGAGTTCCAGTTAAATCAAAATTTTCTCTTATTTTATTTTCTAAATATCTTTCATAACTAAAGTGGATGAGTTTTTTATCATTAACTTGAAAAGTAAATTTAGGAGGTTTTAGGCCAGTTTCACTGACAAAATATATTTTTAAACGTTTTCCTTTAAAAGATGGAGGGGCATTTAAGCTTACAGCTTCCGTAATAACATTGTTTAAAAGACTAGTAGGAATATTTTTAGAATTGTTTTCGTAAGCTTCAATTATGGCAGGCATAAGCGTATGAATACGTTTCTTTTTTAAAGCTGATAAGAAAACTACTTTTATATAAGGCGTAAATTGAAATTCACTCGCTATTTTTTGTTGCCATTTTTTGATGGCTTCATTGGGATTATTTATTTTATCCCATTTATTTACAACTAAGACTACTCCTTTTCCGGCTTCAAGAGCATATCCTAAGATATGTTTATCATGTTCAATTATGCCTTCTTCAGCATTTACAACCACACAGCAAACATCGGATTCTTCTATAGCGCGCATACTCCGAAGATAACTATATTTTTCAATATTTTCATATATTTTACCTTTTTTACGCATACCAGCAGTATCAATGGCAATATATTCTTTTTTATCATAAGTAAATAAAGTGTCAATAGAATCTCTGGTAGTGCCGGCGATATTAGATACTATCGTTCTTTCTTCATTTAATAAAGCATTTATTAAGCTACTTTTGCCAACATTAGGGCGACCAATAATACAAAATTTAGGAATACTTGATGTAATATCGGTATTTTCTTTTATATCTTTTGTAATCGCATCTAAAAGTTCATTAAAGCCTAAATTGTGTTCACCAGAAACACTGATAATTGTTGGAAAGCCTAATTCATAAAACTCATAGATATTTTCTTTTCTTTTAGCATTATCAACTTTATTTACTACAACAATTACTTCTTTACCTGCTTTTAAGAGCATATCTCTAATGTAATAATCACTGTGGTCTAAGCCGGTTTTGCCATCAACAACAAATAATATTAAATCAGATTCAGATGCGCCTAATTCAGCTTGAATTTTAATATCTGTGTTAAACTCACCTATATCACTTGTAATTCCCCCTGTATCAATTAAAGAAAAAGTTTTATTTTTATAGGTTACTTTCCCATAAATACGATCTCTTGTGATTCCAGCTTCATCTAAAATAATAGACTTTTTTTCTTTAATTAGTTTATTAAAAATAGTAGATTTACCGACATTTGGCTTACCTATTAAGCAAACACATTTCATTATAGTCCCTCCTTTTTGATTCTTTATTTTAACATAAATTTGAAAAATTAACAAATATTATCAGTGGCAATATAAGAATTAATATGATTATTAGCTAAATATATAATAATTTCTAGATTATTCATGCTAGTATTATCTAGGGGATTTAAAACTATATCATCTTTATCGGCAGTAAGTTTGCCAGAAGATACTAAATCACTAACTTTAATAGTTAGACTTTTATAACCTTCATATAAATTAGTGCTTGCATTAAGTTCTTTTTCGAGTTTTAAGGCATAGTCTTCCGCGGCAGTTTTAATTAAAGAAATTTTAGCACAGTAAAGATTTTCTTTGCTTTTTTTAGATAAATTTATAATACTTGTACTGGCAAGTGTGGTAATTAAGGCAAGAAGCGCTATAACACATAGTAATTCAATAAGAGTAAAACCTTTTTTATTCATTTTGATTCTCCTTTAAAATAATTGGTTCATATTGTTCACAGTGGGCATAAAATTCATTTACAGTTAAATGAGATTGAGGTTTTTTATAAGGTATTATTTTTAAATTATCTTCCTGATATTTATTTTTTAGTTCACTTTTAATAAATTTAGCTTTAACATCTAAAAGTAAGTTTTTTAGAGTATCATATTCATGAATACCTTTATATAGCTCCCAGGAATGTTCAAACCAATAATATTTATTATTTTCTTTTAAAGTTAAAAAAGTATGAGTAGGACATTTATTATTACCATAATAAACAATAAAATAAGTTTTAACATCATGACCTTTAAATAAAGTTCTTTCTAGTTCGACTTGATCCCAACAAATACCTACTTTATTTAGTAAAACTTCTTTCGGAGTAGATAAAATATAATTTAAAGGGAAATTAGAATCAATATCTAAATGAATTTGGTTTGATTTATCTAAATAACCATATTTAATATTGGCCATGATATTCATGATTTCTTCTTTAGAATAATATTCCCATAGACTTAAACTGCCTTTAGCTTTAAAGGGTTTTTCATATTTTTTAATATTAGTTAATTCCCAGGCATATCCTTTTCTATTCTTATTATCTCCATAAATTAATTTATTTTCTTTAATTAATTTGTTATTAAATTCTTTGGTTAGAGGAAGACAATCTTTGATAGTTGCTTCTCCAATAATATATCCAGGATTATAATTTAAGTTTAAAGATTTAAAATTAGAGATAATTTTCTTTTCAGGATTAATACTTGAGTGAATTAGGATTTTACCACGATAGGATGTTTTCCAAGAACGAAATTCATATTTTTTATAACCATGGATGATTAAACTTGCCCATGGGTCTTTGATTGTAAGAGTTTTCATACTACCACCTATATTATTATTATAACATGAAAAAAAGCTTTAAAAAAGCTATTTAAAGTGGGATTTAGAAGAAAATAAAGTATAATCTTTAAGGATAATTGAGATATTATCAAGTTCAGAAGTTATGCCTTTACCAGTATTAGGATTTTTACCAGAAATATAAAAGTCAAAGATTAATAAAGACATTAATACCAGACATAAAATATTTCTAGTTTGAGGTTTTAGACGGTCTAACACATTACTTATTAAAGGTGCAATAATATAAGTTGCAATTACTCCCCCTATTCCAAAGACAATTAAACCTTCAAGACAAATACGCCCATTTAAATTTAAGAAAAAGCCATTATAATTCCACCAAGACATATGATGGACAACTTCTAAATAAACACTGGTTAAATATTCAATAACACCACAGATAACCATAGATAAAAGAAAATAAGTAAAAGGATTCTTACGATAATTTTTTAATAAAACTAATAAAGCAAAACAGCCTCCTCCATAAATAGGAAGCCATGGTCCATGTAAAGTTCCCCTTTTAACTAAAACGCCATATTGGAATAAATGAAGTAATGTTTCCCACATAAAACCAATAATAGAAATTATAAAACATATTAAGAGTAAATATACTAAACTATAATTACGATTATAATCAAAATTTAACCAAAAATGATTTTTGCTATTTTTAAGCATTTTATCATATAAAGGATATTCACCAATAGTTAATGGGCCATCCAATAAGTTATCTTTTAATAATTCAGATTTAGTTAAACCTTTAGTTTTGGCTAAATCCCGAAAATAAATATATACTTCAACATATGTAGCTTTAATTACTGGAGTAGTAAAGACAATATTACTAATATTAAAAGTTAAAAATCCTAAGATATAATAACCTATAAATGATAAATCTAATTTAAACATTTCCCATTTATAACCATCCATCATTTCTCGAGATAAGTTAATAACATCTTTAGGTTTCATGTTGGGATTTTCTGCGAGAATAAAGGGAACCATTTTGTAAGAATATGCTTTAATAAAGCCCCCGATTATAGTAAAACTCCAAAGAATAGTATAAATATTTTTTAAAAACATCGTATAGGCAATATTAGTTGCTTTATTTAGTTTATAGGGCATGAGAATTTTACTTGTTTTAGTTTGAGTAAAACGATGATTTTCTAAATAAAATCTATCTAAACCTACTTCTAAAACTTTACTTACAAAAATCCAATATAAAAGAGAAAGACACGCGCCTATAATTATGACAACACTGGGCCAAATACGGTCTTTAAATAAGGCTTCATTAATAGCATTTAGGGCTCCAAATAAGAAAGATCCGGTTTTAGATACAGAGTTTGCTAGTGTGCCAATAACTCCTCTTGTGGTATTACTTAAAAAGTTATATTCTTTTGGTTTATTACCAGAAAGACCATTGATAAATTCATTTACGATGTCAGAGTTAGTGTCGCCTTCAATATTATTGATGTTTAAATTTTTAATGTTATCGCGATAGTCATAGTCAAATTCCCGATTAATGGTGATTACAGAACCACCTACTAAAACTATATATAAAAAGCAAACAATAATACAAGATTTCCAATTGCGATAAAACGCATTACGCCCCTTTTTTTTAAACTCTACTCTTCTTAGCATAACACTTGACCTCATATTTTTATTTTAACACATTTTTGTTAAAACTGCAATTAGTGATAATAATGCTTATAATTATTTCTTAGATGTAATATAAAAATAAGTGCACAGAATATGGGCAATAAGATTTAGATTTATTTATAATGATTTAAAAGATACTCTTCCCCTTTTTTTGCTTGTTCAAATTCTTCAAAATGCTTTATTTTATAGATTTTGCCATCCATGAGAAAATTGGAACCTGTCTGATGGAAATTAAAAGCAACATTATAAAGTTTAGTATCTTCATATATTTTTTTAACCCAATTAAAATCACATAGACGAGCATTTTCATAGGATTCACCGCTTACAGATACAGAGGCAATTTTTCCAGTTTTAAGATAAGGCTTTAAATCAACATATTCAAGAATTGGACCGACAAAAATATATTTAGTTTGGGCAGGAATATTTAAGAATATGGGACATCTTAAATCGGCCATAGCTTGATTTTCACAGGTAATAGCAAGTTTAACATTGGGATAGCCTTCACCCCAATCACTAGGGATACAAGCCATGAAGCGTTCAATTCTTTTAGTGCAGATTAAAAATGTTAGATCTTGACGTTTTTTGATTATTTGCCAAGCTTCGTTTCGCCATAAATCAGCTTCTTCAAGAAAAAAATCACTAGTAAAACAAGTGGCAACTTCTGTACCACTAGGAATTTTATATGCACCTTGACGATTCTTTTTAAGAGGTAAATCAAAGTTAGTTTTAGATTTAGTTATAATACTTGCATCTTTACCATGCTTTTTATCTAAATAATATACATAGCAATTAAGACAGCCGGGACTACATTTGTGACAGCCATGCCAAGGAGACCAAAAATTATTCATATGAGTTTTTATTACCTTTCTTTTAATTATTTAAACCATGATGGGCAGTAGGACTAGATTCGTCTAGAGGTAAAAATGTATAGCCATTAGCAAGACCATATTCAATAATACTTTTGACGGCTCGAATGCTTCCTGGTTTAGTATCATGTTGTAAAACAATATATGTACCTCCTCTTAGACTTTTTATAACATTACTAGCAATAGTAGCACTATTAGAGGTAGCAGTATCATTAGAACTGACATTCCAATCAAAATAATGATAACCACGAGCCTGTACTTCACCAGTTAAAACAGTCATTATCTTAGGAGTTATTCTACTTACTGTATTAGAACTTCCACCAGGAAATCTAATTAATTTAGAATCAATACCAATTATGTTTTTAACTTTATCATTTATAGCATTTAAATCATTAAAATAAGCATCTACACTGGCATAAACTTTAGAATAAACATGACTATAAGTGTGCAACCCTATAGAGTGGCCTTCATCATAAGCTCTTTTTATAGCACTTGCATAACCAGGAAACTGCCAAGTCACAAAAAATGTAGCTTTAACATTGTAGGCTTTTAAAACATCTAGTAATTCATTAGTATAGTAACTTGGACCATCATCAAAAGTTAAATAAATTATTTTATTGCCTTTTGAAACAGTTGGTTGATTAATAATTACTTTAACTGTTCTTGTAACAGTAGTTTCATTATTATAAGCATCTTTTACTTTGTAATTTACATAATAAGTACCTGTTTTGGAAGTATTAATATTATTGGTAACTGTTACTTTATCTTGTAAATCAGAACTACAATTGTCGGTTACTTCATAGCCAGATTCTTTATAAGTTGCACCAACATATAAATAAGTGGGATTAGAGCCTTTTAAAGTAATTTTGGGTTTTTCGGTATCTTCATAATTTACTTTGATAGTTTTAGTGGTAGTATTATTAGAGGAATCTGTAACAGAAAGAATAAGATTATCATTTTCTATAGTTTTAGTAACTTTGCTAGTTATATCTTTATCATAATTATCAATAGCTTCATATTTTAAATCAAAATCAGTAGTATTAGGACAAGAGGTTAATTCAGAACTTGCAATTTTTAATTCAGGAGCAGTTGTATCAACTACTTTTATTTTTCTTGTTAATGTTGTTTCTTTCTTTTTATATTTAACTTTATATATTATTTCATATTCGCCTATTTTATCTTCTTGGATATTATTTATTACTTCAATATTGGGCTTTTTCTTACAACCTAAAAATAAACTTCCATAACAACTATTAATACCTTCATCTTGGTATTCAGTAAATACTTCAATCGTTTTATCTTGGCCTTTTAATTCGGCTTTTAAAATGGGTTTAAAACCAATATACAGCAGTGAAATAAAAAGGATTGTGGCGATTATGGCTATTGCTATCATACTTCTTTTTAGCATTTTATTCACCATATTAATTATAATACTTTTTTAGGTTTATGTAAATATTCAGAAGAAAAGAAAGAACAAAGTCGAAAAGCTTTGTTCCTGGATTATGTTTGGGTAAAGGTAACCCATATCTTGTCTATTAATAAAAAGGATAAGCATAATAGACAAGCAGTATTTTACTTTAAGATATTTCCTTACCTACGGACAGTTTTTTAAATCAAGTTAATTTGATTAATTATATTATCTATATAAAAAGTCGCTTAAAATTG
>CANRIB010000005.1 GCA_947630575.1 uncultured Bacilli bacterium | reverse complement strand
AATTAAAATTTGACAAAAAAATAACCATTTTATAATGGCTTGAGAGATTTTTGAATTTTAAAAGTGTTTAAGTTCCGACTGTGGAGCATCACTTAATAATGCTGGTAAAAGAGCCTTTTCCATTAATAAAATAGAAGATAAAAAAATAATAGAAATATTAATAAAAGAAATTAATGATATAGCGTAATAGAGATTTTTCTCTATTTTTTTAATATTAAATTTTAAAATAATAACAAAAATATTGAATTTTTGCAAATAATATTGTAATATAAATATATAACATAAAGTATTGCAATTTATATATGAAGTATAGCCAGGAGAAAGTTTTGCTATGTTTTGTCGAACTTGATGAAAGTTATTAAAAAAAGTATTAAGATAGTTAAGTAAGGAGATTTTTTATTATGAAAAAGAATAGAAGACTATTAATTGTAGTAGGGGCACTATTATTATTAGGAGGAATATCTTTAGCCTATTTTGTAGGAAGAATGTTAACAGGAGGAGAAGGAGCAACAACAAAAGTAATAACGGCAAATATTAAGAATTCCGAAGTAACTATAGAAGGAATATTAAATATAGAAGATTATACTATGTTACCAGGCCATCAAAGTGCTTCAGGAATAAAAGTAAACGCTAAAGGAAATAATGAATTAATCCCATTTAATATAATATGGGAAGGAACAAATACTTTAGGTAGTAAATTAAAGTTTAAAGTATATAAATCAAGTAGTAGATTAACAGTAGATATAAAATGTAATGAAGTAAGAAAACCAACAGGAGGAGGAACAATGCTATATGAAGAGTGTAGCATAACTAATGAAGAAGAATTAGGAGAAGTAATACAAGAAGGAGAAATACCAATAAGTACTGAAACAGAAACAGTAAATATAGCATTAGACCAATTTATAACATCAACAGAAGAACCAGGAACAGATATATATTACTATGTTATAATTGAATATCCAAATGAAGATAAAATTCAAAATGACGATATGTTAGATAAATCATTTAGTGGTGTATTAAATATAGAACCATCAGAAACAGAACCAGACATCCAGATAGCCTCTATCCAAGTAGAACAAGAAGATGGAACATATCAAGAACAAGATGAAATACCAACAGGATACACCATTAATACATCCAAAAGTAAATGTACAAATGATGTAAAACCATCATGGAATACAACTAATAAAGGATTATTAGTAAAAGACTTAACAAAGAGTGGAACTACATGTAATTTATTTTTTTCTAAGCCAGCATCAAATAAAACATTAGAAACTTTAAAATTAAATACATTAGGAACGATTGGAAAAATAACAGGTCCAAGTTGTAATGGGAGTAAAAATGAATCATGTTATTCAAATGGAGATAATAATAAAAATAATATGGCAGAAAATGGAGTTTATGATACAGTAGATGATTATGGAAAGACATATGTGTTTCGGGGATTCGTTCAAAATAATTGGGTAAAATTTGGTAAAAAAGGTAATGACGATATATGGTGGCGAATCATCCGAATAAATGGAAATGGAACAATAAGATTAATATATGCTGGAACTGGTTCATCTGCTCCAGCAACAGATACCGATGTAACTCAGATAGGAACAAAAGCCTTTAATTCAACACGAAGTGATAATAGATATGTAGGATTTATGTATAATACAAGTAGCAATAGTAGTCAAGAAGATTTAGGTTCTAGTCTTTCAAGTAGTACAATAAAAGGAGAATTAGATACATGGTGGGGACAAACAACTTTAGAAAATTCAGGAAATAAAGAAAAAATAGATGTAGATACGGGATTTTGCAATGATAGGAGTTTATCTCCGGTAGACCATGGAAGTTATAAAGGAACTCCAAGCGGAGGAACAGGAACAACTCAAACAGCATATGCAGGTGTACACAGAGTGTGGGATAATAATACAAGTTATGATACAACAGAGCAAGAGCCAACACTTAAATGTGCAAATCCAAAAAGAGATTTGTTTACAGGGCCAGATGCAACTTTAGGAGGTATTCAGGGAGTTACTAGTAAGATAGAAGGAAATAATAAATTAACCAATCCAGTAGGATTAATAACCATGGACGAAGTAATATATGCAGGAGGATTTGCAGGTCAGAACAATGATGGCTATTGGCTATATACAAAGCAAGGTTATTGGACAATGTCTCCGTATTACTTTGATCCATCGAATACTTATCCCGCTCGCGTGTTCTATGTGAATTTGAATGGCTATCTCCGCGACGACTACGTGAGCAGTGCGAACCTCGGTGTGCGCCCGGTAATAAATCTGAAAGCTGGTACACAGTTTACATTCACTGATGGAGTGGCAGCAGATATAGGAACAACTTCTAATCCATATATAGTAGAAGGAGCTGAATAAATATGAAAAAGAAATTAATAATATTAAGTGTTATATTTATAATAATTAGTTCTTTCTTTATTACTTATAAAGTAAGTAATAATATAATTAATAATAAATATATTATTGCAAGTATTTCTAATTCTAAATTAAAAGTAATAGGAAATATTAAAAGTAATAATAATATATCAATGATAAAAGTAACTGCTATAGGTAATAATGAACTTATTCCGTATAATATAATATATGAAGGAATAAATAAATCTAATGAAGATATAGAATATAAAATATATAAAACTAATAAAGAAATAAAAAATGTAAAAGAAGAAAAATTAGGAGAACCAATAGAAACAGGAATAATAAAAGCTTCTAATAAAGATAATATAGTATTAGTAGAAGATGAATTTATAACATCAACAAATACAGGATTTAGTATGTATTATTATATAAAATTAGAAAGTAAAGAAAGAATAAATATAGAAGGAAAAATAAAAGTAGAAGAAAGTCAAGCAAAACCTAAAATAAATGTTTTAGCAGCGTATGTAGAACAAGAAGATGGAAGTTATAATAAAGTAACAGATAGCCTTCCCACAAGTGGATATACAATAAATCAAGCGAAAAGTGTATGTAATAATGGAGCAACACCAATATGGGATTACACTAATAAAGGAGTAATAGTAAGTAATTTAACTAAAAATGGAACAGAATGTTATTTATATTATGATATATTAAAAGGGGGAGGACAAATCCTTGCAAATATAGCAATAGAAGAAGGCAGTAAAGATGGATTTACAGACATGGATACAGAAGAACATACAGATGAAAATGAGAAATCAATATTATATAGTGATGAAGATGATTTAGGAACAACATATTATTTTAGAGGAAAAGTAAAAGACAATTGGGTAAAATTTGGCAAAGAAAATGGTCAAGATATATGGTGGAGAATCATTCGAATCAATGGCAATGGTTCAATAAGAATGATATATACAGGAACGGGAACAACTGCACCAACAACAGATGGATATTTAAATAATAATACAACAAAAAGTCAGTTAAATAGTGGAAGTACAACAACTTTTAAATATAATGAATACTATAATGATAATAAATATGTAGGATATATGTATGGGACTCAGAAAACAGGTAGTGCTGGTAATGAAACAACACCTACGACTAGTTATAAAGATGCTCATGCAAATAATTATGATAGTGATATAAAGAAGCAATTGGATGATTGGTATAGTACTAATTTAAAAAATGAATATGGACAATATATAGACCCAAATGCAGGATTCTGTAATGATAGAAAAATAAATACTCAGTCAAAACAATGGTGGAGTAGTGATACAGCAATGGGATATGGAAAAAATGCCACTGCTTATGCTCCATGGAGCAGATTATTGGATTCAAGTGGAGACGCTAATGCAAAACATACACCAACATTCAAGTGTAGTCAAACAGACGATACATTCACACTTCCAGGAGCAAAGAAACCAAATGGAGAAGATTATGGAAATCATAAATTAAAAGCTAATAATGGGTCAGATGATAGTCCAATAGGATTAATAACAATAGATGAAGCTGTATTTGCTGGTGGGTATTATTATAGATCAAGTAATCAATCTGACAATAAACAATTTTACTTATATACAGGTCAGAATTATTGGACAATGTCTCCGTTTCTCTTTAACGGCAGCTTTGCTAGCGTGTTCTTTGTGAATTCGGATGGCTTCCTCGACAACTACCCCGTGTACAACACGCGTGGTGTGCGCCCAGTAATAAACCTCTCTGCTAATGTAAAATTATCAGGAGATGGAACCAGTGGAAATCCATACACATTAAAAACAGAGTAATAATTTAAATCTTTTTACTTTAATCTTTAAGAGAGTAGCAATTACTCTCTTTTTTTGATATACTTTTAATATGGGGATGATATTATGTTTATACCACTTAAAATAACTACTGAATATACTTTATTAAAAAGTACAATTAAAATAGATACTTTAATTAACTTTTTAAAAGAACATAATATTCCTGGTTGTGCTCTTGTCGATGAAAATTTATATGGTGTTATGAATTTTTATGAAAGCATGATTTCCCATAATTTAAAACCTATCATTGGTTTAAATATTAAAATAGATAATTTAAATATTTATTTATATGCAGTTAACTATGATGGTTATAAAAATTTACTTAAAATTCATACCTTAAAAGAATTTAATGAATTAAATATAACTAATTTAAAAGAACACTTAACTAATATTAAAATTGTTTTACCCTATGAATCTTATAGTCTATTATCTACTTTTGATAATTGTTATTTAGGCTATTCTAATGATACTGAAAAAATCGAAGCTCTAATGCTTACTAATAAAACTGTCTATGTAAGAGATGTATATTCTCTAACTAAAGAAGATACTAATTATTTAAGCTATTTAGAAGCTATTAATAAAGGTATATTATTAAAAGAAGTAGTAAATGATTATAGCAATAAATATTTAACTTTAAATATTAAAGAAGAAGATAAAGAAAGTACTTTAGAATTTACTAAAGATATAAATATTATTATCGATAATAAAGAAAACTATATTCCTAAATATAAAGAAAATATTAATTCTTATGAATTTTTAGTTAATTTAGCTCATAAAGGTTTAACTAAAAGATTAAATGGCAATATACCTGGCGTATATTTAAAACGTTTAAATTATGAATTAAATGTTATTAATAAAATGGGTTTTGTTGATTATTTTTTAATCGTTTATGATTATGTTTTATATGCGAAAAAAAACAACATTTTAGTTGGTCCAGGAAGGGGAAGTGCCGCGGGTTCTTTAGTAAGTTTCTCTATTGGCATCACCAATATTGACCCAATTAAATATGATTTATTATTTGAAAGATTTTTAAATCCGGAACGAATTACTATGCCTGATATTGATATTGATTTTGAATATACCAAAAGGGGATTGGTAATCGACTATGTAAGAAATCGTTATGGCAAATTTAATGTTGCTCCCATCATGACTTTTGGTACTTTAGGTTCTAAACAAGTAATAAGAGATCTAGGTAGAATACTAGATATTAATATTAATTTAATTGATAGTTTTACTAAACTTCTTGATGCTAAATTAAATTTAATAGCCAATTTAGAAAAACCCCACATTAAAGAATATTTGAATAATTATCAAGAACTCCAAAAATTATATGATGTTGGTATTAAAATTGAAGGCCTAAAAAGACATATATCGACTCATGCCGCCGGTGTTGTAATATCCAGTGTCGCATTAGATGAAGTAATACCCATAATTAACAATGGTGATTTTATCATGACTGGCATTACCATGGAATATTTAGAAAATTTAGGTTTACTTAAAATGGACTTTTTAGCCTTAAGAAACTTAACTATTATTGCCAATGTCTTAGATTTAATTAAAGAAAATACTGGCAAAGTTTTAGATTTAAATAAAATTAATTTAAATGATTCTGAAATATTTAAATTATTTTGTGCCGCCGATACTGAAGGCATATTCCAATATGAAAGTACGGGCATGAAAAACTTAATGAGCAAAATGCAACCTTCCTCTTTCTCTGATTTAGTAGCCTCTGTCGCCTTATTTCGTCCTGGTCCCATGATGAACATTGACATGTTTATTAAAAGAAAATATGGTCAAGAAAAAATAACTTATTTACATCCCGATTTAGAACCAATTTTAAAAGAAACATATGGCATTATAGTCTATCAAGAGCAAGTAATGCAAATACTTGTTAAAATTGGTGGCTATTCCTATGCTGAAGCTGACAACATAAGACGTGCAATGAGCAAGAAAAAAGAAAGCATCATGTTAAGTGATAAAAAACATTTTATAGAAAGTGCCATAAGTAGAGGTTACACTTCCGATATAGCAAATAAAATATATGAATTAATTTTAAAATTTGCTAACTATGGTTTTAATAAAGCCCATTCGGTATCTTATGCTTTAATTGGGTATCAAATGGCTTATTTAAAAACAAAATTTCCTATTTATTTTATTACTAATTTACTTAATATGAGTATAGGAAGTGAAATTAAAACCAAAGAATATATTGATGAAGCTAAAATAAAAAATATTAATATTTTAAAACCCAATATTAATATTAGTACTAATAATTATTTAATTTTTAATAATAGTTTAATGTTACCTCTAAGTAGTATTAAAAATTTAGGAATTAATGCCACAGAAGCCATAATTGAAGAAAGAACCAAAAATGGTGAATTTAAAGACTATTTAGATTTTGTAAGTCGGGTATATGGTAAAAGTGTAAATAAAAAAACTATTATCTCTTTAATTGAAGCGGGAGTCTTAGATAGTTTTAATTTAAATAAAAAAATGATGATTGAAAATCTCGATATTGCCATTAATTATGCATCTTTAATAAGTGATTTAGACTCATCTTTTGTGGCTGTTCCCTCATTAGAAGAATATCCTGAATATCCATTAGAAGAATTAAGAAAAAAAGAATATAATTCATATGGCTTTTATTTAACTAATCATCCTTCAAGTATTTATAAAGATAATATTATTAAAATAAATAATATTAAAAATTATTTTGATAAACGAGTTAGATGTGTAGTCTTACTTGAAAAAGTACGAACAATTAAAACCAAAAAAGGGGATAATATGGCTTTTTTATCTTGCAGTGATGAAACTGGCAATCTTGATTTTGTTCTATTCCCTAAAGCTTATAATTTGCTTTTTAATATTAATAAAGGAGATTTATTATCTATAACTGGACGGGTAAGTAAAAGATTTGACACCTATCAAATAAATATTGATGTGCTAAATAAAATTTAGCATTTTTAACTAAAATTCGTAATGCCAACATTGAATAAACTTTAAATTTATAATATAATAAAATTATCAAAATTCTAGACACCATCTAGAAAATTTCTATATTAGTGGGGTGAAAATAATGCATGATATAAATAATTTTTTAACAAGTATTAATTTTAATGATGAAGAAAATATTCTAAAAGATGTAATTATTGAAAAAGTAGTATTAAATAAAAAATCCGAAACATTTAATGTTTATTTAAAAAGTAATCAAGTATTACCATTTAATATTATTAATAAACTAATTAATAATAAATATAAAATAAATGGTTTATATAATTGTAATATATATATTAATTATGATAATATAACAAGTGAAGATGTTTTAACTTATATTGAAGAGATTATTAAAAAAATAGTTGAAGAAAAACCTTCTTTAATTAGTTTATTAGATAATAAACCTCTTATTGATGATGATATTATTATTTTTGAAGTAATAAGTAATATCGAAGAAGAAAGAATTAAAAAAGAAGAAAATAATATTCATAGAATACTAGCCAGTTTAGGTTTAAAAGATTATTATATTACTACTAAATTAAATGAAGAAAAACAAAAAGAAGTAGAAGAAGTCTTAAAAGATGTTCAAGCTCCTGCCACTTTTAAAGAAGTTATTCATGAATATACGCCTGGTGAAGTTATCATGGGCAAAAATATTACCAAAGAATTCCAACCTATCAATAGTATTAATAATATTGGTAGAAATATTACTATTGAAGGGTATATTGAATCTATTTCTTATTTAGAAAGAGATAATATTAATATTATTACTTTATCTATTAATGACAACAATAAGAGTATTATGGCTAAAATATTTAAAAAAGATAAAGAAGAATATTTACCCTTAAAAAATATCTTAAAAGAAGAAAATTGGTATCGCTTAAATGGTAATGTAGATTTTGATTCTTATTCTAAATGTTTAAGTTTAGGCGTAAGAAACTTAGAAGCAATAGAAAATAGAGAAATAATTATCTCTCAAAGTGCCAATCCCAATGTTATTATTGGTGAACATCAAGAAGGCAATATAACTCCTATAACTAATATAATTGGGGCTATGGAAAATGTTCTTGTTGAAGCTTATGTTTTTGGTGATGAGCTAAAAGAAACAGATAATATTAATATTATGACTCTAAAAATAAGTGATAATACTAGTAGTATGCTTGCCAAAATATTTAAGAAAAACAAAAGAGAATTTGGTTTAATTAAAAGTGCGTTAAAAGATGCTGCGAAGAAAAAAAATTGGTTTAGATTTCATGGTAATGTTGAATTTGATAATTATGATAATGAACTAGTTTTTCAAATTTGGAATTTAGAAAAAATTGAACCTAAAATTGAAAAAATAATTGATGATGCCCCCGTAAAAAGGGTAGAATTACACACTCATACGATGATGAGTATGATGGATGGAGTAATTCCTAATGATGAAAAAGACCCTAATAATATTGTGGATTTTGCAAACAGACTAGGATATAAAGCTGTCGCCGTAACTGACCATAATGCCTTACAAGCTTATCCTAATTTATTTCATGCCGTAAATAGTATTAATAAAGGCAAAGAAAAAGAAGACCATTTTAAAGTTATCTATGGCACTGAATTAAATGTTGTAAATGATGATATTGATTTTATTCATAACTTAAGGGAATATAATTTATTAGAACAAGAATATGTAGTATTTGATACTGAAACTACCGGTTTTTATGTGGGAAGTGACCAAATGATTGAAATTGGGGCTGTCAAAATTAAAGCCGGAGAAGTAATTGATTGTTTTGATGAATTTATTGACCCCGGAAGACCTATCCCTGAGAAAATAACAGAACTTACAAATATTACTGATGATATGTTAAAAGGTCATGACAATGAAGAAGTTGTTACCAAAAGATTTCTTGATTGGACAGGGGATTTACCAATGGTTGCCCATAATGCCAAATTTGATATTGGTTTTATTAGTGCCGCTTGTGCTAAATATAATCTTGGTGAATTTACCAATACAGTTTTAGATACTATGAGTATGGCCCGAATGCTCCATCCTGAATGGCCTAATCATAAACTTACGACTTTAGCTAGACGCTACAAAGTGGAATGGGATGAAGATGCGCACCATCGTGCCGATTATGATGCTGAAGGAACTGCTCATGCCTTTCATAAAATGTGTGAAGAATTAGATGCCCGTAATATTGAAACAACGACCAAATTATTTAATTCTGTTGACTTAAATGAATTAATTAAATTCTCTTATCCTTTTCATTTATGTTGTTTAGTTAAAAATAAAGTCGGGTTAAAAAATTTATTTAAAATAATTTCCTATGCTAATACTACTTATTTATTTCGCGGAAGTGAACCAAAATTACCTCGTGGTGAACTAAAAAAACTTCGTGAAGGTCTTCTTATTGGCAGTGGTTGTATCAATGGGGAAATATTTGAAGAAGCCAAAACTAAAGATGATGAAGAACTTGGAGGCTTAATGCAATTTTATGATTATATTGAGGTTCAACCCATAAGTGCTTTTAAACATTTACTACAAATGGAATCAAGTGGTTTTCACACGGTTGAAGATTTAGAAGAACACTTAAAGAAAATCATTCGAGTTGCCAAAAGTGCTGGTAAAATAGTTGTTGCGACCAGTGATGCTCATTATTTGCGACCTCAAGATAAAATATATCGGGATATAATTATTGCTCAAAAAACCAATGGAAAACTTCATCCTTTAAATAAAAGGGGAGTTGACCAACCCGATATGCATTTTCGAACTACTAAAGAAATGCTTGAAGAATTTGCCTTTTTAGGTGAAGATTTAGCCTATGAAATTGTCGTTACAAATACCAATAAAATTGCCGACATGATTGAAGAAGTAGAAGTAATTATTCAAACAGGCGGCGTTCCTTTTTCCCCAAAAATCGAAAACTCCATTGAAACTGTTACTGATTTAGTTTATACCAAAGCGGCTTCTTGGTATGGCGACCCTCTTCCTTTAAATATTGAAGAAAGAATATCTAAAGAATTATATGGTGATGCTGTCTTAGATAGTATCAAAACTAAATTGATTAGAGAAGAAGGCTTAGAAGGAGATGAACTAACCACTAAAGCTTTTCATCTTCTTCATGAAACCATTTTAAAGGGCATGGATGCTGTAAAAGAAATCGTAAAAGAAGAATTAATTTTAAAATTAAAACAAGAACAAGAAAATAATATTAAAGAATTACAAACTAAAATTGCCAGTTTAGAAGGGGAAGAAAAAACTGCCAGTGAAAATGAACTTAAAATATTAGAAGCAACGGACCCTTTAATAGATATTGATAAAAAAGTCAAAAAAACTTTAGGCGGAATTATTGGTGGAGGCTTTGATGTTATCTACTTAATTGCACAAAAATTAGTTAAAAAGAGTAATGATGATGGCTTTTTAGTTGGTTCTCGTGGTTCTGTTGGTTCCAGTTTTGTAGCTACCATGATGGGAATTACCGAAGTTAATGCTTTGCCACCTCATTATCGCTGCAAAAATTGTCGTCATAGTATCTTTAATGATGAAAATGGTGAACCTCTTGGAGCTACCTATAAAAGTGGTTTTGATCTTCCTGACTATACATGTCCTAAATGTGGTACTAAAATGACTAAAGATGGTCAAGATATGCCTTTTGCCACTTTCTTAGGCTTTAATGCTGATAAAGTACCAGATATAGACTTAAACTTTTCGGATTTAAATCAAGCTGCCGCTCATGAATATACCAAAGTATTATTTGGTGTTGACAATGTTTACCGTGCCGGAACTATTGGTACAGTTGCCGATAAAACTGCCTGTGGTTTTGTAAGAGGGTATGCTGAACAAAAAGGAATCGTTATTAATCGGGCTGAAGTTGAACGTCTTGCGATGGGTTGTACTGGCGTTAAAAGAACTACTGGCCAACACCCTGGAGGTATTGTCGTTATCCCGGGCTATATGGATGTTTTTGATTTTACGCCTTTCCAATATCCCGCTGAAGATATAGATGCTGCGTGGCGTACCACCCATTTTGATTACCATGCCATAGATCAAGATGTTTTAAAACTAGATATTTTAGGCCATACTGATCCTACTCAACTTCGTATGATTCAAGATATTTCGGGTATCGATGTTACAACAGTTCCTTTAGATGATAAAGAAACAATGGGCATATTTTTATCTCCCGAACCTCTAGGTGTTACTAAAGACCAAATCATGAATGAAACTGGCACCTTAGGTGTTCCTGAATTTGGTACACCATTTACTATTGGGATGTTAGTTGATACTAAACCTAAAACTTTTGCCGAATTAATTAAAATATCTGGTTTATCTCACGGTACCGATGTTTGGTTAGGCAATGCTCAAGAATTAATTCGTAACAATGTTGTTCCATTTAGTGATGTTATAGGTTGTCGTGATGATATCATGGTATATTTAATGTATAAAGGCATGGCTCCTATCAAAGCCTTTAAAATCATGGAATTTGTCCGTAAAGGCAAAGCTTCCAAAGACCCTGAAGGCTGGGCTAAATTCAAAAAAGAAATGGAAGATGCAGGCATTGAATCTTGGTTTATTGAATCCTGTGGTAAAATTAAATACATGTTCCCTAAAGCCCACGCGGCCGCCTATGTTATGAGTGCTTTTCGCATTGCCTATTTTAAAGTTCATCATCCTGAAGTTTATTACGCTACCTATTTTTCTACTAGATTTGATGATTTTGATTTAGAAACAATGATTAAAGGTTATGATGCTATTAGAGCTAAAATGAATGAAATCATTAATAAAGGCTATTCCGCTACTAATAAAGAAACCAGTGTTTTAGAAACTTTAAAACTTTGTCTTGAAGCTACTGCTCGTGGATTTAAATTTGGCAATATTGATATTGAAAAAAGTGATGGCAAAAACTTTATTATCGGTGAAGACAAAAAAACTTTAATTTGTCCTTTTAGAACATTAGATGGACTAGGGGATTCTGTTGCTTCTAAAATAATTGAAGAACGAAATATCAAACCATTTTATAGTATTGAAGATTTTGGTAATCGTGGTCATGTTAATGCTACCACCATAGATAAACTTCGCTCTCTTGGGGTATTTGGCAATCTACCAGAAACTAGTCAATTAAGTTTATTTGATTTCTAACGGTTTACATAATTTAAAAGTTACTCCTAGTAAATTAATTAAAACTATGTTATAATAATATTGCTAAGTAAACTTCGTATTTACTTAGAATAACGTACAAGCTTAGTAAACAAGCTTGCAATAGGACTTAATAGTCCTATTTTTAATTTAATTGATATTAAAACTATAAAGTGACAAATATTTTGACTCTTATATATTATAATATTTCTGGTGAATAAAATGATTATATATTTAGATATAGTATTTATCATTAATTTTATTATTGATTTTTCTTTACTATTAACTATTAATATTGCTTTAAAAAGATATAGTAAAATATCTAAATTAATTATTTCTGCTTTATTTGGTAGTACATCTCTCTTAAGCTTATTTATTGCTCTTCCTAAGTATCTTCTAATTATATTTAAAATTCTTTTAGCCTTAATCATGGTTTTAATTGCCTTTGGTTATAAAAATATTAAATATACCATTAGTAATCTTCTTTATTTTTATATGGTTAGTATTATTTTAGGAGGTTTTTTATATTTCCTTAAAGTAGAATTTTCTTATTCTCATAATGGTCTAGTCTTTTATTATCAAGGAATCACTATTAATTATCTTTTTATCATTGTTTTAACTCCCTTTATTTTATATGTCTTTCTTAAAAGTCTTAATATTTTAAAAGAAGTTAAAAATTACTATTATAAAATAACAATCTTTTTTGATTCTAACTCTAAAATATCTCTCCCAGCTTTTTTAGATACAGGCAATAAACTAAAAGATCCCATAACTAATAAACCTATAATTTTAATAAATAAAAAAATATTAAAAGGCAAATATAATATTCGTAGTCCTATGTATATTCCTTATAACAGTTTAAATCATCATTCTTTATTAGAATGTTTTAAACCCACAAAAATATATTTAAATGATAAAGAAGTTAAAAATTATTTAATTGGTTTAAGTGAAAATTCATTTAAATTAAATGGTATTGAATGTTTATTAAATTATCAAATTTTGGAGGATATATGATTAATAAAATAATTAATTGGTTAAAAAGTAAATATAATGAATGTTTCTTTGTGGGAGCAACTGACAAATTACCCCCACCTTTAAGTGATATAGAAGAACGAGATGCTATAATTAAGGCGAGTAAAGGGGATATAGAAGCCAAAAATAAACTTATAGAACATAATCTAAGACTAGTAGTATTTCTTGCTAAAAAATACGAAAATACAGGTTATGATGTAGAAGACTTAGTAAGTATTGGTTCCATTGGCTTAATAAAAGGTATTAATACTTATAAACTAGATAAAAATATTAAACTTGCTACTTATGCATCCCGTTGTATATCTAATGAAATATTAATGTTTCTTCGTAAAAATAAAAAGAGGAGGGGAGAAATATCTTTTGAAGATGCTCTAAACTATGATGCTGAAGGAAATGAACTACATTTAGAAGACATATTAGGAACAGAAATAGATTATGTTCCCAATGAATATGAAAAAATATTAAATAAAGAAATATTAGAAAGTGAAATAAACACTTTAGATGATAGGGAAAAAGAAATCATGACTTTAAGATATGGCCTAAATAATACCAAAGAATTTACTCAAAAAGAGGTAGCCGAAAAACTCGGAATATCCCAAAGCTATATTTCCCGCATCGAAAAAAAAGTAATCAAAAAACTTAAACAAACTATGAAATTATAAACTAATAACTAAATTGTTCTATGTTAGAAAAACTTTTCTCCAAACTAAAAGCAAGCCTAAACTTGCTTCTTTTAATATATAATTTAAATTAAATTACTGATTTGTTTTTTAGATAAACCTGTTGCTTTAATAATATCACTAATTGGAATATTTAAAGCTAATAAATTTTTGGCTATTTCCATGTTTCTTTTTTTAGTTGCTATTTTTGCTCCTCTTTCTTCAGATTCAAATTCAATTTTATGAATATAGTTTTCTAACCCATTTTTAGAACTTTCTTTTGTCCATTCTTTTACTACTCTAATTGAATTTTCCATTATCTTATCTCCTTTCCCTATTTTTTCTAATTCTTCTATGTCTTTTGCATTTATCATTCTTAACCATTTTATAAATCTTTTTTCTTTTTTAGTTCTTCTTTTTGGTACTAAATCATATCTTACTAAGTATAATTCTATATCTCCTTCATCTATTACTTTTTCTGTTATCTCTTCTCTAAAACTATAACTATTTACTATTTCTTTATTTATTCTTCTAAAGTTTCCTTGCATAAAACTTATTCCTATTACCTTTTTTATCTTTTCATAATTGTCTTCGCCAGGCTTCATTTGTTCTATACTTAATTTATGTAAATAACTTAAACTCTTTTTATATTCTCTTTTAGTAAAAGTACCTTTATACATTTCTAGTGAAATTATAGAACCATTATTTAATGTTACTACTATATCACCAAAGAAGCCTTTAACTTCCATATTATTAGGCAACATATAATTTTGAATCTTACTATCATTAAATATCATTTTATAATTTAGACCCATAAAATCTAAAAAAGAATCAATAAAATCTTTTAGGATATCTTCATGAGAAAAAACATATTTAAATGTTAAATCATCTTTTAATGTTTTGTAGTTCATAGACTTTTCCCCCTTAGATTTATTCTAAACCTAAAAGTGGTTTTAAAGCAAGAAAAACCGTTCGACAAATTCCGACATTAAATATATTTATAATTTAAATATATCTTACTAAATATTTTTTGGTCAAGTACTTTTTAATAAAAAAGCCTTATTTCTTTTATCGAAATAAGACTAATTATCTTTATTAAAAACCACTTAAATCTCCAATATTTGTATCATAACTTGATTGTGATGCTATTTCTAAGCCACTGCTCATATTATCTTTAAATATTGAATATGCTGATTTAACAATAAATGTATATTCATCACCACTATAACTTGCTGGATAAGAAAAACTTGTTTCTGTTGTAAATCCTAAATCTGTAAAAGTATCACTATAATTATCTTTTAAATATATTTGATAACCTATAGTTCCCATATTTTCGGCATTATATTTAAGTCTACTATCATAATATGTTTGTTTATATTTACTATAAAACTTCCAATAACTATCATTAAACATTTCTTCAATATAACTTTGATTAATTGCATCTGGAGTATCTATTGGGTCCCATGATAGGGTAATATAACTTCCATCATAAGAATAACTTCCATTTGTTGGATTTTTAAGTTCACTAAATCTTGTTGATACCTCACTAGGTTCATAACCACTTTCATAATATTCTGTTAATTTAAATTTCTTAGGAGTATATTCACTCGCTAGCTGTGTTGGATATGTTTCGGTTTCTATCGTGACGGATGTCACTCCCGAGGGTTTACTAAACTTTGAATTTTTCTTATATATTTTAGGTGCTACGGCTTTCATAATATTTAGACGGGCAGGGTTACCATTAGAACTTGTAAGATAAGGTTTCCCAGGTCCTAAGCTATCGTAGCCATACCATAAGGCAATAGAGTAGTCAGGGGAGTAAGTAATATTCCAATGGTCTGGAGTCGCCTCAGTTGTAACTCCTAAAGCATCTGCAGTTTTTTTATCTAGGGTAGTTGTTCCACCTTTGGCGGCGATTTGAGTTCCACTGATAGAAAAATTACCACCAACTCCTCGACTTCCTCCTGTAACTAGCATATCCGTTATTAAATAAGCTGTTTGCTCACTCATAACTCTTTTTCTTTCTACGGGATGCGTATATTCTGTATCATTTTCTAAATAAACTATTTTGGTAAATGTATAAGGTTCAATATATTCACCACCACGTCCAAATGCGGCATAAGCTGCTGACATTGTAAGAGGGTCTGCACAATTAACACCTCCAATCGCGATTGATTCATATAAATCTTTTCCATAATTAATTCCTAAATTATGTGCAAAATCCGCGATTTTATCTGCTCCAACTTGTTCTGCTACCATTTGAAATGCTTGAACTGCCGGAATATTTCTGGAATCTACTAAAGCTTCGCGCATTGTAATAGGTCCTGCATAACCATAATCGTAGTTACGCACACTAGTTCCATTACTATAAGTCCAAGGTCTATCTATAAATATTGTTCCGGTAGAACCATGTAAATATTCAATATAAGGACCATAATCAAATATTATTTTTGCTGTTGATCCCGGTTGTCTTTTAATACCAGTTTGATATATATCTGAACCTACGGCTCTTAAAGTACCTGTTGGGACATAATTTCTTCCAGGCGATAAAGCAAGAACTGAACCATCTTCGGTACTTGTAACCGCCATCCCAAATTGCACTGTATCATTTGGGAATTTCCATAACTTACCTTCCGCTAAATCATCTAAGACATCTTGAATACTTGTATCAAGAGTAGTATATATTGCCATCGGTACTTTTCTTGGATTATCTCCCGTTTCTTTTTCTACTTGATCCATTACAAAGTCAATAAATGCTTGATATTTACCAGTTTCTTCTTTACTATGGTCTACAAGTAAACTTTGAACATCAATACTTTCGGCAAATTTTCTATCTTCTTCTGTAATATAACCATGCCTAACCATTAAATTTAATACTACACTTCTTCTTTCACTAGCTCCCTCAGGATTAGTATAAGGATTATAATAAGAAGGGTTATTAAACATACCTACAATTAGACTAGCTTCTGGTAAAGTTAAATCTGATACAGATTTTCCAAAGTAATATTGACAACCTTGTTCAATTCCTGTTATGGAACCATTATAATAACTAGTACCTTGACCTAACCACTGACTATTTAAATAAAACTCAATAATTTCTTCTTTAGTATATACTGCTTCTAATTTAAATACTGACATATATATATCTGAAAACTTTCTTACAATACCTTTAATACCATGAGTTTCTTTAGTCGAAAACTTATTTCTTATAACTTGCATGGAAAGGGTCGAAGCACCACCAGCATTTTGGCCGGCAAGTTGTCCTAAAGATGCCTTAAAAAATCTCGCTGCATCAAACCCATTATGTTGGAAAAATCTTGAATCTTCTGTTGCTATTAAAGCATCTATTACTACTTCTGGTAAATCATTATAAGTAATAAGCTCAATATCATCATTTCCAACTCTAGCAATCTCTGTTGTTCCATCTTTCGCATAAATTGATGTTGATTGTTTACTATATAATTCTTTTGGCACAAAATCTGGCGATGTTACAATAACATATAATACAAAAGCTAAAACAATTGACGCTACCATAATACCCGTACTAATAACTAATATTAATATCGCATTTTTAATACTAAACTTTCTTTTCTTTTTTTCTTTATTCTTTTCTTTTTTAATTTTTGGTACTTTCATTTTCTATCAACTCCTTATAAGCTATATTTATTCCTTCTAAATAATTAATCCCAATATTATAATTATATACTAATTTAACACCTTTACTATCTATTATATTAAAAGGAATACTTTTTCTTTCTTGGGTATCTACAAATTCTATTAAATCTTCTCCCTTAAATAAATAAAAACCATCATTCATACTTATTATTAAAAAAGCAATACCCCCATGTCTAATAATATTTCTAATATGTTTAATTTGATGTTCATGAATATTACCTAAAGGAAAAGAAGTTTTATTCTTACTTTCTTTCGCATCAAATTCGACATACTTTCCTTTATATAATCCATTATAATCTAAAGTTGAGGCTTCTTTAAAATAAGCTTTCTTAATAAGCATTTTACTATAATCAACTTCTACTATCCCAATTGGGGTGGGTTTTTTATATATAACTGCCATATCATTTTCTAAATAATACTTACAAGCATCATTTATTAAGGCTTCTAAATCCATCCCGCGATTTCGATAATTAATATTAGTTTTAAATGTCTTTTTAATATTACCAGGATACTTCATGATTCCTCACCACCAACATTATACTATATAAATTCCTAAATAGCTATCCAATAAGCACCACTTTTACTTAAGTTTACGCAAGATTTTTGCTAACTTTTGTCGAAAAAAAGGAAACTTAATGCACTAAAAAAATATTTTTGTTATGATACTATTGGTGATTAAATGAAAAATGAAATATTAATAAGCGATATGATAAAAGAATTAAATCAAATAATTCTTCAGTTTGATACTTATTATACCTTAAAAAATCTTAAAAAGGCTAAGCCTAAAACTTAACCTTTTTTTATTTTAACAAAAAGAGTTGTCTAATGTCATTCAATTTATTGACAAAATACCCGAAAAAATTATATAATGTTAATTGTAAAGGAAGTGATTAGATGTATAACGACAAAATTTATTTAACTCCTCAAGAAATACTTGATAAAGAGTTTAAAATTGATGCCAGAGGTTATCGACCACAAGAAGTTGATAAATACTTAGACATGGTTATACGCGATTATACCGAATTTATCAATATCATCAAAAGGAATGAAAAGGAAATTAAAGATTTAACAGAAGATAATTCCAAACTTAAAGCGGAAATCAGAAACTTACGAGAACAGTTAGTGGCCAGTGAAGCAAGTAGCAGTGCTACTACCACCGTATCTAATGTCGATTTATTAAAAAGAATTAGTCAACTAGAAAAGGTTGTCTTTGGCAAATATGAATAATATCGTGACAAATGCTGCATAAGAATTATGTAGAGGAAAGTCCATGCTCACAAAGTCTGTGATTGACTTTAATGTTCGTGTTTAGGGAAAAAATAACCTAAAGTAGAGAAATCTAACGGCGAGGAACAATCCTAAAAGGAAACTCAAGGATTAAGTACTTATAAAGTGCCATAGTGACGAATAATCTGGAAACAGAGGAAATGGAACGCGGTAAACCCCACGAGTGAGAAATCCAAATTATGGTCGGAGAGCTCTTACAAAAGAAACGAATCGCGTAAGGGACTAGAAAACTAGTAGATAAATATTTGTCGCCCAAAATGGGTACAGAACATGGCTTATGAATATTATTTAATTTAAAATAAAGGAGTGTTAAACTTGGACGGTATAGGCAGTTTATTAAAAGAAACGCGAGAATCTTCGGGGGTTAGCATTGATGAGGCATCGTCGGACTTAGACATTAAAGCCGAATTTCTTTTAAATATTGAAGAAGGAAAAATTGGATGTTTCAAAGATATCTTAGAACTAAAAAGTTATATAACTAATTATGCTAAATATTTAGGTTTAGATAGTGAAAAACTTATTGATAGTTTTAATGAATATATGTTTGAATATACTTCTAAAATTCCCATAAAAGAAATTGAACGTCAAGCCACCAAAGAAGCAAAAGACGAAGCAAACAAAGTAGTAAGTCCTTATACTAAAAAGCCTCGTAAATATAGTTCCAAATATTATTATATTACTTATATTATTATCTTTTTACTTGTTGTATTAGCTATAATTTGGAGCATTAAACAAATAACTATTGATAACCATACTGCAAATGTCATTAGTTATGTTGAATTTGAAGGATAGGAAGTGTTATTATGAATTTACCCAATAAATTAACTTTAGGAAGAATTATTACGGCTATTATTATATTAGTTATGTTAATGATTCCATGGTATAACTTAGGAATTAATTTTCCTGAATATCAAATCGCCGGTCGAATTACAGTTAATTTAAAATATATTATCGCCGGAATCTTATTTGTTTTAGCCGCCATCACCGATTTCTTTGATGGCAAAATTGCTCGTAAAAGAAATTTAGTTACCGATTTTGGTAAAGTAATGGACGCTATTGCCGATAAAGTATTAGTTAATGGTTTATTAATTATTTTAGCTTATGATGGTTTTATCAGTATTGCTATTCCTGTTATTATAATTACGCGTGATATATTTGTTGATTCCTTTAAAATGGCCAGTGGTAATAAAGGCAAAGTTGTGGCCGCTTCATTTACTGGTAAAGCTAAAACCATGTGTATGATGATTGGTATGGCTCTAACTATGTTCTATAATTTACCATTTGAATTTATTGGTGTTAATGTTGGTTATGCTTTAATATTAATCGCCACTATTCTATCTGTCATAAGTGGAGTAGAATACTACTTTAATACGAAAGAATTCTTTCAAGCTAAATAGAATGAGCAATCATTCTTTTTAAATCTAAAAAATATATTATAAAGAGGTGCAAAATGAATAAATTAACTATATTAAAATATCAATATTTAATTAAAAAGTATTTAAAAAAAGGTCTTATAAGTGAAATAAGTGCTCTAACTTATTATGTTGAACCTGAAGTCTATGATGGTTTAACTATAAAAGAACTTACAACTTTAACTGATATGGCTATTAAAAGCAAAGATAAAAATTCCATCTTGCCCCATCTATTATTATATGGAAAGAATATTGATGTTAAAAAGATTATCGAAAATATATCTGCTTGTAGTTTAAAACCTGCCATATTAACTAAATATCTTCATGAATTTATGGATATCGCGATTAATGAAGAACGCAAGAGTTTAATTATTCATATCGCCCGTTTTTTATCTAATGATGCATCAAAATATTCCCATGAAATTGCTATAATCAAAAATTATTTATTGAGTCATGAAGTAAGTTATGTTACTACTTCTATTGCCCCGTTAACCGGTTTTTATAGTGCAGAATTAGAACAAAAAATAATTACTAGCGAAGTAAAATTTGTTTCTGATTATTTAATCAAAGCTCCTAACAAAAAAGCTTTTTTCCAAAAATATTACTTAACTAAACCTGAAAATGAGAATATTCGTAAAATAGCTCATAAATTTAGTATCAGTAAAAACTCTTTAAATAGAGAAATATACCAATATATTGTTGAAATAATTACTTCTGTCAATTTAGACGATCAACTATTACAAAGTAATCATTTATTTATTCTTTATGAAATGAATAAAGACTATGAAGATATAGATACCATAATTTATAGTTTAATTAATCTTAATGTTCCCGCAATAATTAATAATTTAATGCAAGATTTAAGTGAAGCTAAACAAGACAAAATATGTATATCATTTCTAGAAGAGAAAAATACTCCTTTCAAATATTATCAAACTCTAGCTATAACAACTGATTGTAAAACAACCTATAAATTAATAGATATAATTCTTCTAAAAGATAATTTACCAGCAACAGTAGATTTAATTGGTAATTTAAAAGAACGATTTTTATCTTATACTTTAAATAAAGTCTTAAACGAAAAGGGGACTAGTTATTATTTAAGAGTTATCAATAATTTATATCTTTTAGGTTATGATAATTACTTAGAAGGAATTAACTTTATTTTTACTTACAAACTAACCCATTTATTTAATCCCAATGTTATTACTAATATGTCATTATATCAAGAATCAAATCTAAAAAGAACTCGAAAAATGTAAATATCATGTAAAATTTAACTAATCTTTCTCTAAATAGGAAAGTAATCTAAATTAAAGCTTGGTATTTTAAATTTTTTATAATATAATTAATTTAGGAGAACTAAAAAATGAAATTGAGAAACAAAGAGGTTGAAGATTTAGTCTTCAAGAGTTACTTAGAAGAAGTAATGCAAAAAAAGAAATTTTTAAAAATGAATAGATATATCCAACACGGAACTACAACTTGTTTACTTCATTCAGTTGCCGTATCTTATTATAGTTATCGTATATGTAAATTATTAAAATTAAATATTCATGAAAAAGAATTAATAAGGGGTGCACTCCTTCATGATTATTTCCTATATGATTGGCATGCAAAATATAAACCAACTAGAAATGAAGGCTTTCATGGTCGTATCCATCCTAAAATAGCCTTATTTAATGCTCGCAAAGATTTTAAAGTTAATCATATAGAAGAAGATATAATTTCTAAGCATATGTTTCCTCTAACATTTTATCCTCCTAAATATAAAGAAAGCTTAATAGTCTGTTTAGTAGATAAAGCTTGCAGTGTTTATGAAACATTTAACAAACATGCCTATTCCACTATAACTAAAAAAGTAGTAGGCACCAAAAAAGAAAGACGTATGATTGAAAGAAGAATAAACCTTTATAATTAAATATCCAAAATAGAGAAATTTTTCCTCTATTTTTTTAATTTTTATCTTTTTTTATTGTTTTTTTAACTTCTTTTACTATTTCTTCGTCAGTTAATTCTAAAGCAGTAACAATTTTAGCAAAATTATCTAGTAAAGGAACATTTATATCATTTTCTATTCTAAAAATTGTTTTTCTATCTAAGTTAGTTAAAGACTCCAATTTTTCTTGACTAATATTTTTTCTTAATCGATATTCTTTTAACATATTTAGCACCTCACTATAAAAATATTACCAAATTTGCCCCAATAAGCCATTGACAAGTTTGCCCCAAATATGTTATTCTATAATTATGATATGGGACATATTTGTCTATAGTAAAAGGTGAGATAATGAAAAAGAATAAAAGAGTAATAATATTGTTAAGTGTATTAATATTAGGAATAGGTGTATCTTTAGCATATTTTGTAGGTAAAACTATTTTTAAAGGAACAGGAGCAACAACAGAAGGAAGAACGGCAACAGTAAATGGTTCAACATTAGATATAAGTGGTAATATAGAGTTTGGTGATGTAGATATATATCCAGGACATCAAACTCTATCTAAAGTAACAGCAACTGCAACAGGTAATAATGAACTTATAGCTTATAACTTAACATGGATAGGAACAAATAATTTAAATACAAATTTAAAATATAAAGTATATGTATCAGAAGAAGAAAAAGAGATAACCTTAAATTGTGAAAAGAAAAAGAAAGTAGTAAATGGAGCCCAACAATTAAATGAAGTATGTACATCAAATATAGAAGAATTAGGAGAGCCAATAAATGAAGGAGAGATACCAAAAACAACAGAAGAACAAACAATAAAAATAACTAATACAGAATTTATAACAGCCAAAGAAGAAGGAACAATGAAATATTATTATATCATAGTAGAATATCCAAATAGTGGAAATCAAAGTAAAGATATAGGAGAAGGATTTAAAGGAAGAGTATATGGAGAGATAAGTAATACAAAAGCCGATATAAACTTAGTAGCATTTTACCAAGAAACGGAAGAAGGAAAATATGAAGAAGTAGAAGAAATACCCAAAGAGGGATATGTATTAAATCAAAAAGAAACAAAATGTAATAATGAAGAAGTAAAAGTAAGAATAGAGAATAATGAAATAATATTATCAAATGTAAGTAAAAGTGGAACAGCTTGTTATTTATATTTTGATATAGATACAACACTTACTGCAGAAGAAAGGCTAGCTGATTTAAAACTTGGAAATTCTCTTGGAACAATAACAACAGTAACAGGGCCAAGCTGTAAAGATGATTTAGGGAGTAACTGTGGTTCTTCTGTTATAAATATGAATCAAAACGGAGTATATAGTGCAGAAGACGATTTTGGAACTAGTTATGTATTTAGAGGAACAGTAGATAATAATTGGGTAAAGTTTGGACAAGAAGACGGAAAAGCTATATGGTGGAGAATCATCCGAATAAATGGTAATGGAACAATAAGATTAATATATTCTGGAATAGGTTCAACTGTTCCAGATACAACAGGTATAGGCACTCAAATAACAACTACATATTCTGACGATACAACTATTCAAAAATATAATGAAACTTACGACGATAATACATATGTAGGATTCATGAACAATGGAGGCAGTACGAGTAGTTACGCAGATGCACATCAAAATTTAAGTGATAGTACAATAAAAGCTGAATTAGATAAATGGTGGGAGAAAACAAATTTAGGAAGTGTTGATATTGTAGATAAAATAGATGTAGATACAGGTTTTTGTAATGACAGAGAATTAGCAGACGAAGACCACGGAAGTTATCTTGGAAAAAGCAAAGGAGGATATTCAAAACAGCAAACTGCATATGCTCCAGTCCATCGGGTATGGCGGAGTGAAGGTACTAATTGGGATTCAACACAAGAACCAACCTTAAAATGTGCAAATTTAACAAGAGATTTGTTTACCGGACAAAATTCCAAAGGAGCAACAACAAAAGACAGAAAAACAATAATAGGAAATAAAAAATTAAAAAATCCAGTAGGCTTAATAACAAGTGACGAAGTAATATATGCCGGAGGATTTTTTCGTCAAAACAATAATAAATATTGGCTATATACAAATTCATCCTATTGGACAATGTCTCCGTATGACTTTTACAGTAGCGCGGCTGACGTATTCCATGTGTCTTCGACTGGCCAGCTTTACTACGACCACGGTAACGACACGTTAGGTGTCCGTCCTGTAATAAATCTAAAAGCCGATACAGCATTTACCTTCACTGATGGAGAAGATATAGGAACAAGTTCTAACCCTTACATAGTCCAATAATTTAGAAATAATAAATTTCTTGTCTATTATGCTTATCCTTATTAATAGACAAGATTATGGGTTACCTTTACCCAAACATAATACGGAATAGAGTTTAATCTCTGTTCTTTTTTGTTTTTTAGCTCATTTCCTATCAATTTCTTGTAATTACCGCTTGTATTTTCCAATAATATATAGTAAAATAATCTCGGCAAATAAATTGCAAATACACATTAATGGGGAGTGTTAGACCGAGTGCTTTAAAAAAAGTGGCCTAACATATTGAACTATTAAGAGGTAAAAACGAAAGGAAGGGATAATTTATGGCCGTTGTTTCTATGAGTTATTTATTAGAAGCAGGAGTTCATTTTGGACATCAAACAAAAAGATGGAACCCTAAAATGAAAGAGTATATTTTTGGAACAAGAGAGGATATTTATATCATTGACCTTGAAAAAACTACTCAAAAATTAGAAGAAGCTTATGAAGCTGTTAAAGATATTGCTAACAATGGAGGAACTTTCTTATTTGTTGGTACTAAAAAACAAGCTGGAGAAGCATCAAAGGAAGAAGCCTTAAGAAGTAATTCTTACTATGTTACTGAAAGATGGTTAGGTGGAACTCTAACAAACTTCCGTACAATCAGAAGAAGAGTTAAAAGATTAGAAGAAATCGAAGAAATGGAGAAAAATGGCCGTTTCGAAGTTTTACCTAAAAAAGAAGTAATCGGGCTAAAAAAAGAATATGAAAAATTAAACAAAATTTTAAGTGGTATTAGAGAAATGTCTAAATTACCAAGCGCTTTAATTATTGTTGACCCTAAAAAAGAAATTAATGCGATAAGAGAAGCACGTAAACTTAGAATACCTGTTTTTGGAATTGTTGACACTAACTGTGATCCAGACGATGTTGACTATGTAATCCCAGGTAATGATGATGCTGTAAGAAGTGTTAAAGTTCTATTAGGAGTTTTAACTAATGCCATATGTGAAGCTCATAATTTAGAAATGGTTGATTATGTTACTGAAGAAGACAAAAAAGCTAAAGAACATAAAACTATGGATGAATTAATTAAAGAAGAAAAAATAGAGGAAAAAATTCCTGAAGAAGTAAAAAAAGAAGAAAAGAAAGAAACTAAAAAAGAAAAAACTACTAAAAAAGTAGATTATAGTGAAATGACTTTAACTGAACTTAAAGCTCTTGCTAAAGAACAAGGCATTAAAGGCTATTCAACTATGAAAAAAGAAGAAATTATTTCAAATTTAAAATAGAAAAGAAAGTAAAGGAGATAAATATGGAAGTTACTGCTAGTATGGTTAAAGACCTAAGAGAAAAAACAGGCGCTGGCATGATGGATTGCAAAAAAGCTCTAGCCGAAACTAATGGAGATATGGAATCTGCAATTGATTGGTTAAGAGAAAAAGGTATCGCAAAAAGTGCCAAAAAAGAATCTCGTATTGCCGCTGAAGGTCTAGCCAATATTTATATTAAAGATAATCGTGCGGTTATTTTAGAAGTAAACAGTGAAACAGATTTTGTTAGTAAAAATGCTGAATTTACCGAAATGATTGATACAATTGGTAATACTATTTTAAATAGTAATGCCACTACTTTAGAAGATGCTTTAGCGTTACCTTGCGAAGAAGGAACTATTAAAGATTTAATTATTGCTAAAACTGCTAAAATAGGGGAAAAGCTATCATTAAGAAGAATCAAAGTCGTTGAAAAAGCTGACGATGAAAATTTTGGTGCTTATCTTCATATGGGAGGTCGCATTGCCGTTTTAACTGTTGTTAAAGGTGCAAGTGCCGAAGTTGCCAAAGATGTTGCAATGCAAGCTGCTGCTATGCGTCCAGAATACGTTTTTGAAAGCGATGTTCCTGAAGAAGTTGTCGAAAAAGAAAGAGCCGTTCAAAAAGAACTAGCTATGTCTGAAGGCAAACCTGCTGAAATTGCTGAAAAAATGGTTGCCGGTCGTATTAAAAAATACTTTAAAGAGATATGTTTAGTAGAACAACCATTTATTAAAGATGGTGATATGACTGTTAATGATTATATCAAGAAAAATAATGGTGAAATGAAAAGCATGGTTCGTTATGAAGTAGGTGAAGGTATGGAAAAAAGAAATGAAAACTTTGCTGAAGAAGTAATGAATCAAGTAAAAGGTAACTAAGACTAATTTTAAAGATTAGTCTTTTTACATTCAATTAACATTTTTAAATGATTTTACTTAATATCTAGAATAATAAATGTTATAATATTATTAAGTGGTGAAGAAAATGCATAAAAATATCAAAAAAGTATTTCAAAGCATCTTATTTATATTAATTATCTTAGCTTTTATCTATATTGGAAATAAAGATTTTGGCAATAATGTTGAAATAGACAATGAAAAATTTGACCATGATTATCCATTAGTAAATAAAGATAATGTTTTTACTTATGTTAATGCGAAAGAAATATACGCTTTATTAAAAAATGGCAGTGGGATAATTTTTATGGGCTTTCCAACTAATAATTGGACAGGCTATTATGCTCAAATGTTAAATGATGTTGCTAAAGAAGTAGGCGTAACTAAAATATTATATTATGATTTCTATGAAGATCGAAACATGAAAAACGCTACTTATCAAAGTATTGTTGTAAAATTAAGTAATTTCTTGCCTGTTTTAGACGAAGGAAACCAAGATATATATGCTCCAACTTTACTTATTGTAAAAGATGGTAAAATAATTAGTTTTGACAGTGAAACTTCTATTAATATGGGCAATATAAAACCTGAAGAATATTGGGATAGTCTAAAAGTTGGTTTAAAGAAAAATAACTTAAAAATGATGTTACAAGATTATTTAAAATAAGGAGTGTTAAGTTATGAGTGATATTAGAAATGGTAAATTATATGGGATGATATTCCTATTCTTTCTTGTTTGTTTAGTGGTGGGTGGTTTCTTTTTAATGGAATATTTTACGAGTTCGCCTGCTCCTATAACAAAAGAAGAAACGAGGGAAGTCGCAATAGAAAAGAATTTAAAACTAAATCCTAGTGAAGAATATATTTATTATTTAAATAATGATTTAAAAAATGAATTATATGGTATAAATTATCAAGATATTAAAATAAATATTGATAGTTCTAGTGCTCGTACTACCGAAATAAAATTAAATGAAGAAATGGCTCTTTTAAGAGATTCTTTTAAAAAACTAGATGATGTAACCTTAACTGAGGAAGAAGAAAATAAAATAAGCTATAAAGAAACTGGCATCTATGAAGCGAAATATGCTAAATATACCCGATATTTTTATCAAAACTATGCTACTATTTTAAAAGATAATTATTCTTTTGATTGTTTTAATGGGGAAAAATATCTTACCAGTGTAGCCTATGTTTTTGATACTAAAACAGGAGAACTACTTACTAATGCTGATTTACTTCAATTATATAACTTAAATATAACTAAAATAAAAGAAAAAATTCAAGAAAGATTAAATACTAAACAAAGTAAAGTAACGCTTGAAAAAGAAGAAGATGGCGAAAAAATTACTGAAGAAGTAGAAGTAATAGACATTCCGGAAACTCTAAATAATTTAAATGCCGAAAATTATGCGTTATATATTGATAAAGGTGGCTTTTTAAATGTAAGTTATCTTGTCAAATCTATCGAAAAAGATTATAATGATGTTATAATTATTGATTAAGGAGGAATAATATGGATACAGAATTAAAATTTATGAAAGCAATTGAAAATCTTGAAAGCAGATTAACAAATATCAGGGCTGGAAGGGCTAATCCTTCCATGTTAAATGGAATATGTGCTAGTTATTATGGGACACCGACACCTATTCAAAGTCTTGCAAATATTACAGTTCCCGAAGCTCGTAGTCTTATGGTTAAACCATTTGATAAGAGTGCTCTAAAAGAAATTGAAAGAGCCATCAATGAAGCCAATATTGGAATTACACCTGTTAATAATGGCGAAGTAATTATTTTAACTATTCCCGAACTTACTGAAGAAAAAAGAAGAGATTATGTTAAACAAGCTAAAACTATATGTGAAGAAGCTAAAGTTGCTCTACGTAATATTCGCCAAGAAGCCAATGAAGAAATCAAAAAAAGTGAGTTACCAGAAGATGTTGAAAAATCTTCTTTAGAAGAAGTTCAAGAGCTTATAAATGAATATAATAAAAAAGTTGATGAAATATTTAAGGAAAAAGAAGCAGAATTAATGAGGGTTTAAGATGAAAAATAAATTTAAGGAAATAGATAATAATGAAGTTAATGAAGTAGTTTTACTTACTAAAAAGATTTTAAAAATATTATATGTTGTAATGGTCGTGGCCATTGTCTTATGTGGTACTATTATCTTAAAAAACTTAAATGTTTGGCATCTTTTATTTACCTTCTTTAAAGTTTTATCTCCTTTATTTATTGGTTTTGTCATTGCCTGGTTATTAGATCCGCTTGTTAAAATCATGCATAAAAAAGGTATTCCACGTATTATTGGCAGCCTTTTAGTCTATTGCATCTTTCTACTATTTATATATATATTTTTAAGAATATTTATTCCCTCACTATATACTCAAATTAATGAATTAATAAGTACTTTACCTTCAATTTTAGATAAATTCCAAAGTTTTGCCGATGACTTTGTTACTCAAGTATCTATCAGTGGGGTAGATTTAACTAATTTTAAAGATAATTTATTTACAAGTATTGGAGATTATTTAGTTAATTTAACTAATTCCTTACCAACATCTATTATGAGTATTTTAGGTAGTTTAGTTTCCGGTTTAGGTACTATCTTAATAAGTTTAGTTGTTGGCTTATATATGTTATTTGATTTTGATGCAATTTCGAAACATTTCTTACGTTTAGTACCAGCCAAAAATCGTTATGAAATAGAAATTTTATTAGTAGATATTGGAAAAGAAGTCCGTAAATCCATCAGTGGCACTTTATTAGTCGCGTTGATGGTCTTTATCTGTGATTCTATTGGTTTTGCGATCATTGGTCTAAAAGCTCCTTTGCTATTTGGTATGTTCTGTGGACTAACAGATTTAATTCCCTACATTGGTCCATATATTGGAGGAGCTGCCGCCGTAATCGTGGGCTTTAGTCAAGGAAGTATCACTGGTATTGCTGTCTTAATTATCTGTGTTATTGTCCAATTAGTTGAAAACTATATTTTACAACCCGTTATTATGAGTAAAACAACTAAATTACATCCTGTAACTATAATTGTTGGTTTATTAGTTTTCGCCCATTATTTTGGCATTATTGGTATGGTTGTTGCGACTCCATGTATTGCTCTTTTAAAAGTAATATTTAAATTTATTGTTAAAAAATATGATTTATTTAAAGATGATGAAATACTCTTACAAGAAGTTTTAGATGAATAAAAAAGAATGATAAAAATCACTCTTTAGAAGTTATTGAAAAACTTCTTTTTTTAATGTTTTTCCACACATATAATCAATAGAAACATTAAAATATTTCGCAAAATTATACAAATAAGTAATACTTACTTTGGTTGGATCTTTTTCATATTTCATAATTGAAGAAGGGGAAGTATGAAGTATTTTTGAAAGATTATTAATCGGTATTCTAGCCATTCTTCTTATATATCTTAAACTAAATTTTAAATATTTATAATCAATATTTATTTCTGTATTATAATATTTAGTACTTTTTGTAAGATTAAAAAGAGCATTAAAAGAAACTTTATAACGATTACTTAACAAATTTATCTCTTCTAATTTCATTGGTCTAATTCCATCTTCATAAAGTTGATATGTTTTTAAAGAAATATTTAAAATATCCGCCATTTCTTGTTGATTTAAATTATCTTTAACTCTTAAAGATAACAACAATTTATTATTTTGCATAAAATTCCTCCTTTCTTAAGTTAGCTATTATACCTAAAAAAAATAAAAAAAATGTCGAACCATGTCCTAAATATTTGTTTTTGGTCCTAAATTTCCAAATAAAAAAGGAAAATGGGCATCTTCCCGTAATATATAAAGGTGAAGGGAGGAAAAAACATGAAAATTGAAGAAGTAATTCAAAGAGATTTAAAGGACTGTGGCGCGTGTTGTATTTCCTGTATAATTAAATACTACGGTGGCTATGTTCCTGTTGAAAAAATAAGAGAAGACACAGTTACCACGATCAACGGAACTACTGCTTTTCATTTAATTAGTGCTTTAAAAAAATATGGTTTTGAATCTATGGGTGTAAAAGTAACAGATATTAATGATAAAAATATTTATTTCCCTGCGATTGCCCATGTTGTTTTAAAAAATGGTCTGCAGCATTTTGTTGTTATCTATAAAATTACAAATAAGCACATTTATCTCATGGACCCTGCTAAAGGCAAAGTTAAAATGAAAAAAGAAGATTTTTTGTCCATCTGGGATAATGTCCTTATACTCGCCATGCCTATCTCAGAAATTATTAAGTTTGAAAAAGAAACAACCATCTTTGATATATTTTTCAAACTTCTGCATCAAAATAAAAAATTATTTCTTAGTATCTGTCTAGTTAATTTCCTAGTTATTATTCTAGCCATCTTTAATAGTTTTTATTTTCAAATTGCAGTTTCTCAAATAGAACAAGGAAGCGATTTAAATTTTTTAAAATTTATTATAATATTATTTGGTAGTTTAACTTTCTTAAAAGTTATCTTTAATTTTTTTAAAGTTTATTATTTAAATTATTTTAATAAAAATATTGATTTAGAATTGTTTACCAGTTTTCTTAAACACATATTTAACCTTCCTTTAAAGTTCATGCAAAATCGAACGACAGGTGAAATAATATCTCGCGTTGAAGAATTAAGTGAAATTAAATCTTTATTATCAGAGATATTTACTAATTTCATTTTGAATCTCATTTTAGTCATGACATCTGGTATAGTCTTATACTTTATAAATGCCCAATTATTTTTTCTTCTTTGTTTAGTAATAGGCATTTATATTGTCGGTAGTTTAATTTTTAATAAAATTATATATCGCCATATTAAAGAAAACATTGATAAAGCAACTGAGTTTAATGCTATTTTAATTGAAAACGTTGAACTTAATAATAGTATTAAAAACTTAAATTTGGAGGAGAAGTTTTTAATTCGGTTAGAAAGTAAACTAATAAGTTTTTTAAAAAGTAATTTTAATTTAACTAAGTTATTAAATAAAATCAATTTGTTTAAAGATTTTATCTATGAGGTAGGCTTATTTCTAATTTTAACCTTTGGTATTTATTTAATAGCGAAAAACAAATTAGCATTACTAAACTTAATAACTTTTAATAGTATTATTCTCTACCTGTTTGATCCTATCAAAGATTTAATCGAGCTCTTACCCAAATATAATTATTTAAAAGCTTCATTTAAAAAACTAGGAGAGTTTCTAAATATACCCGAAGAAACCCATAATCGAGGCTTTAATATTAAAGATAATAGTATATCTTTAAAAAATGTAACTTTCTCTTATAACCAATATAAAGATGTTATCAAGAATATAACTTTTGATATATTACCTAATGAAAAAGTATTTTTACATGGTAAAAGTGGAAGTGGCAAAAGTACCATTTGTAAGCTTTTATATCGCATATATGAAGGTTATTCTGGAAGTATTTTTATAGGAGGTCATAATGAATTAGATTGTTCTTTAGATTCTCTTCGAAACAATATTTGTTATGTTGGTCAAGAAGAACAATTATTCACGGGCAGTATCAAAGAAAATATTCTTTGTTATCGTGATATTCCCGATTCTGAATTAGATAAAGTAAGTAAAATATGTCATATTGATGAAATAATTAATAAACGGGCTAATCGTTATGAAACTATAATTAATGCTGCTTCTAACAATCTAAGTGGGGGAGAAAGACAAAGAATTATCTTAGCTCGAGCTCTATTAAAAAAAGGCCATATAATGATTTTAGATGAAGCTTTAAGTGAAGTAAATGAAACACTTGAAAGAGAAATATTAAACAATATCATACATCTATTCCCAAATATAACTTTAATATATGTTTCTCATAAAAATTTAAGTGATTTATTTCCTAAAGTAATTGAGGTTGCCGAATATGAATAATATTTTCGAAAATAAATATACCTTTAAACGCATTTTACCATTAAATATTGTCTGGGTTATAGTTATTTTATTTACAGCCTTAATACTTATCTTAAGCTATTTCCTTACTCAAATTAAAATATATGATTATTACCAAACTAAAGGTTATGTTGAAAATGGTTTAATAACTACATTTATTCCTAGTAATATTGATATAACAGAAATTTCTTTTAACCATAAAAAAACTAATTACGAAATAGAACAAGAAATAATTAAAGTAGATAAAGAAAATATGATTAGTTACAAAGAATTAACCATAAAATGTTCTGCTAAATATCAAGATAACGAAATAATAGATATAACTTTTTATTACAATAAACAAAGAATAATAACCAAATTAAAAGAAAAAATGTTTTAGAAAGGAAGTATTATATGGAAAAGATTGCCAAGAAAAATTTGCTAGAATGTACTGGTGGAGGTATCATCAGCATTCTAACACATATTTTAATTAGTGTTATTAGTTTTAAAGTAGTTTTTAGAAAGGTGGCTAAATAATGGATATATTAGAAAAGAGCACTTTAGTAAAAGTAAATGGTGGAGCATTATCAGCAGTTTTAAAGATGGGATTATTAGGAGTAGCCGCGGCTGGAGTATTTATAGCTTCCGTAATTTATGGCTATATTCACCCTAATAAATGTAATTAATTATGCTAAGTAATAATGAATTATTAACTATCGAAGGTGGTGTAAACGCTGCTTTCATAACTGCAGTAATTCGTGTATTTACTACCATCATTGACTTTGGCAAAGATATAGGTTCATCTATTAGACGTGCCAAAACTAAAAACTATTGTTATCCAAATTAAAGAAAAGGGTTTAAATTTAACCCTTTTTTTGATACAATTAAATAGGTGAATAGTATGAAAAAAGGTTTTGCCTCTATGTATATGGTATATTCATTTTTCTTAATATTTATAATTATGATGTTATCTGTCTTAATGATTAATAACTACAAAAAAAGTTTTTTAAACACTCTTAAAACTGATATTAAAGAAGAATTGGCTAGCTACCATCTATCTAAAAAAGTTATCGAAGACGAAGAAAACACGAAAAAGTCCGAATAAAGGACTTAAATTACTTGATATTAAAAAATAATGGTGATATACTATACATTAGTAAATGAAGGGAGGGATTTTGTAAATGACTAAAGTAGTAGTAAAAAATGGAGACGTTGATGGAGCATTAAAAAAATTTAAATCCAAAGTTGCCCGAAGCGGTGTCCCTTCTGAGCTAAAAAAAAGAAAGCATTACGAAAAACCAGGCGTTCGTAGAAGAAATGAAAAGAAAGAACAAATAAGAAACGCCAAAAAACATAGAAATAATTATTAAGGAAGAATATTATGAATGAAAAAATAGCAAATGATTTAAAAGAAGCCATGAAAAGTGGCGATAAATTTAAATTATCCGTTCTAAGAATGCTTAAAAGTGCTTTACAATTAGAAAAAATAAATCAAAGAGAAGATTTAACTGATGATAAAATCATGGCCGTAATTAAAAAACAAGTTAAAATTCGCAAAGACTCCATGGAAGAATTTCAAAAATATAATAAAAATGATGAAGTTACAAAACTTGAAAAAGAAATTGCCATTTTAAATACTTATTTACCGGCCGAAATGTCTGAAGAAGAAATTATCAAAGTTATTGATGAAGTATTTAATATAGTAAATCCAACTAGTATGAAAGACATGGGCAAAGTTATGAAAGAACTAAATGCTAAAATTACAAACGCTGATATGTCTTTAGTAAGTAAACTAGTTAAAGAAAGGCTTAATTAAACCTTTTTTTAAATTAAATAAAAACCATTAATGATGAGCATATATACTTAGTAAAAAATACTTGACAACCAGCATATAATATTTTATAATAATTGAGAAATAAAAAAAGGAAAGCGAATTAAATTCCACCTGATGGATTATGTTCATAGGTAAAAAGCCAAAATAATAACTAAACAGGTTTTTTAGGTGGAATATAATATTCTACCTTTTTAATTGTATGGAGGTGCATTTAAAATAGCAAGTGTGAGTAAAGAACTTTTAATTAATGAACAAATCAAAGTAAGCGAAATGATGGTAATCGGACCTAATGGAGAACAGATGGGTCAAAAAAAATTAGAAGATGCCTTAACTTTAGCAAGATATGCTGGTCTTGATTTAGTTTTAATGAACGATAATGGTAATATGGCTGTTGCTAAAATTATGGATTACAACAAATATCGTTATGAAAGACAAAAGAAACTAAAAGAAGCCCAAAAAAAACAAAGAGAAACTAACAAAGAAACGAAAGAATATCGCTTGTCTGTAACAATTGATGTTCACGATTTCGAAACTAGAGTTCGTAATGCTAAAGAATATCTAGTAAAAGGCCATAAAATTAAAGCTTTTATTCGTTTTAAAGGCCGTCAAATGGCTCGACCTGAATTAGGTAAAGAAGTATTATTAAAATTCGCTGATGCTTTAGAAGATGTTTCAATAATTGAAGCTGAGCCCAAACTAGAAGGGCGTCAAATATTTATGCTATTAGCACCCAAAAAATAAGTAGGAGGAATATAGGAACATGGCAAAAACTAAACAAAAAACTCATAAAGCAAGTAGTAAAGTTTTAAAAAAGAAAAAAAATGGAACTTTAACTTACAAAAAGAGTAATGGAAACCATAAAACAAATAAAGATTCTGCAAAACAAGTTCGTCAAAGAAGAAATAAGGGAATATTAGGCAAAGGAGAAGCTAGCAGATTAAAATCTGTTATCTAGGAGGTTAGAATATGACAAGAGTTAAAGGTGGAACTGTTTCTAAAACTAGAAGAAGAAAAGTTTTAAAAGAAGCCAAAGGATATTTTGGTAGTAAACATAGATTATACAAGACAGCTCAAGAGCAAGTTTTCCATAGTGGAGCATATGCTTATCGCGACAGAAAAGCCAATAAAAGAAATTTCCGTAAATTATGGATAACTAGAATTAATGCTGCATGTCGTGAAAATAACATTAGTTATTCTAAATTCATGAATGGCTTATCTAAAGCAGGTATTGAAATTAATCGTAAAGTTTTAAGTGAAATGGCTATTAATGATCCTGCTGCTTTTGCTAAATTAGTTGAAGCAAGTACAGCCGCTTTAAATGGCAAAACTGTTAAAAAAGTTACAACTAAAGAAGTAAAAGAAACAAAAAATACTCAAAACAAAAATAAAGCAGATTATAGTGCTATGACTTTAGCCGAACTTAAGAATATTGCTAAAGAACAAGGCATTAAAGGCTATTCAACAATGAAAAAAGACGAATTACTTGCAAATCTTAAATAGACTATGAAAAATAGTCTTTTTTAGTGATAAAGTCTTCTATTTTTTTTTAAATAATGATATAATCTTCCTTAGGTGATATTATGAAAATATTTTTAGTGGCCGGTAAATCTGGAAGTGGTAAAGGTGAAGTTGCCAATATTATTAAAGAATATTATTCTTCTTTTGGTAAAAGAGTGCTAATTACCGAATTTAGTAAATATTTAAAAATGTATGCCCAAGAAGTTTTAAACTGGAATGGCGAAGAACCTAAACCACGACGTTTTTTACAAGACATCGGGGTAACTATTCGTGAAAATATGGGCTTACCTTTAATGCTTATTAATCGTTTAATGGAAGATATTAAAATATATGAACTTTACTATGATATTGTTATTATTAGTGATGTAAGACTTCCAGAAGAGATAGAAGAATTTAAAAAGAAGTATAATGATTGTATATCTATGTATGTCATTAATCAATTCGAACCAAGCAAACTAAGCATTAAAGAACAAATGCACATCACCGAAACAGCCTTAGAAAATTATGATAATTTTGATTTCATAATAACCAACGATAATAAAAATGCTTTAAGTGATAAAGTAATTTCTTGTTTAGAAAGAGAGAAGTAAAATGAATCTAAAAAATGAATTTATTGAATTTTTTAAAAGTAAAGGACACGTTCAAATTCCTAGTGCTCCTTTAATTCCGGAAAATGATCCTTCTGTATTATTTAATACTGCAGGTATGCAACCTTTAATCCCCTATTTAATGGGCAAAAAACATCCAGAAGGAACTAGACTATGCGATTACCAAAAATGCGTTCGTCTAACAGATTTAGATAGTATTGGGGATAAAACCCATCATACTTTCTTTGAAATGTTAGGAAACTGGAGTCTTGGCGATTATTTTAAAAAAGAGAGTATCGGCTATAGTTTTGAATTTTTAACTAAAGTATTAAAAATACCTGTTGAAAGATTAGCCGTTACTGTTTTTGCTGGTAATGAGGATATTCCAAGAGATGAAGTTGCGGCCAATGTTTGGCGTTCTTTAGGGATTAGTGATAATCGTATCGCCTATCTTGGAGTAGAAGATAACTTTTGGATTGCAGGTGATTCAGGACCATGTGGAGGCGATACTGAAATTTTCTATTTCCGAAGTGAAGACCCAATTCCAGATAAATTTGATCCTAGCGATGAACGTTGGGTGGAAATTTGGAATAATGTTTTTATGGAATTTAATAAAGACAAAGATGGCAAAATAACAGAGTTACCTCAAAAAAATGTTGACACCGGGATGGGACTTGAAAGAGTTGTAGCCGTCCTTGAAGGTGTCACAGATAATTATGAAACATCAATTTGGAAAGATATAATTGCCAAAATAGAAGAAATAAGTGGTAAACCATATCAAGGCAATGAAATTAGTATGCGTATTATCGCCGATCATATTCGTACGGCGGTATTTATCAGTGCTGATTATGCTGGCATTAAACCAAGTAATACCGATCAAGGTTATATTTTAAGAAGATTAATTAGACGCGCTATCCGTCATGCTAAAAAACTAGAAATAGATACCAACAGCAATTTTATGGAACAAATAGCTTTAGAAATAATTAAAAAATATGAAGATTATTATGAAGAAATCAAAACTAATAAAAATGTAGTATTAGAAGTTTTAAAAAATGAAGGTCTTAAATTTAATCGTACCTTAGAAAAAGGTTTAAAAGAATTTTCTAAACTTTTAAAGAATTTAGATAGTAAAATAATTGATAAAGATAATGCTTTTAAATTATACGATACTTATGGTTTTCCTATTGAATTAACTGAAGAAATGGCAAAAGAAAATGGTCTTTCTGTAGATATAGAGGGCTTTAAAGAAAAATTTAAGGCTCACCAAGAATTATCTCGTACGGCTTCTGCTGGTAAATTTAAAGGTGGTCTAGCATCATCGGGTGAAATAGAAACCAAATATCATACTGCAACCCATCTTTTAAATGCGGCTTTAAAGAAAATTGTAAGTAAAGATGTTCATCAAAAGGGTAGTAACATCACTAGTGAAAGAATGCGTTTTGATTTCTCTTGTGACCACAAGCTTACTGATGAAGAAAAACGCAGCGTTGAAGCTTTAGTAAATGAATGGATCATGGAAGACCTTCCTGTTACAATGGAAACAATGTCTAAAAAAGACGCTGTAGCAAGTGGTGCTGAAGCTATGTTTATTGAAAAATATGCCGATATAGTTAATGTTTATTCTATCGGAGATGTTTCTAAAGAAATATGTGGTGGACCTCACGTTCAACATACTGGCGAATTAGGAAAATTTAAAATTATTAAAGAAGAAGCGAGCAGTGCTGGTGTAAGAAGAATTAAAGCTATCCTTGAATAGCTTTTTTTCTATAGGAAAATACTTGTCAAAAAAGGAATTTAAGAGTAAAATAGACACGTTATTTAATATTAATATTTATTTTTGAAACAAAATATGGTATGATATTATAGAATAGAAGAGGTGGGTCTAAATGACTATCTTAAGTATTGGTAGAACAAGTTATGATATAACATGTCCTGTTGAAGAATATCCTGTTGAAGGAACCAAGTATTTATTAAATGAAAAAATCGAATCAGGCGGTGGAAATGCTGCCAATGTTGCTTATCTTTTAGGCAAATGGGGAGAACAATCATATTTTGCCGGTGTTATTGGTTCCGATGATTATGGAAGTAAAATCAAAAAAGAATTAGAACAAGCTTTAGTAAAAACCGAATTTATAGAAACTGCCTATGAAGCTGGAACTCCTTTATCAATTATTTTAGTCAACAAAAAAAATGGTACTCGTACTCGTTTTGATGTTGTTGGTGCGACCCAACCAAATTTAAAAAAATACGAATATAATATTAATCCTAATGTTGTATTTTCGGATGGTAAAGAATACAGTGCCACAATTAATGCTTTAAATAAGTATCCTAATGCGATAAGTATTGTTGATGCTGGACGTGTTGATAGGGATTTATTAGAACTATGTAAATATGTTAAGTATATCGTGTGTTCTAAAGGATTTGCCGAAACTGTAAGTGGTTTAAAAATTGACTATAATAACTCTGCTAGTTTAGTAAATGTTTATAAAAAATTAAAAGATAAATATCCTAATAATGAAATTATTGTAACTTTAGAAAATATGGGTGCTATGTATACTTTTAATGGTGAAATAAAAGTTATGCCAGGTATTAAAGTTACTCAAGTAGACCCAAGTTGTTCTGGAGATATTTTCCATGGAGCTTTTGCATATTGTCTAGCTAATAACTTTGATATTGAAAAAGCTGTTACTTATGCGAATATCGCCGCGGGTTTATCTGTTACTAAAATGGGAGGTCGTACATCTATCCCATCTATTAAAGAAGTAATAAATTATTATAATCAAAAGTTTAATATTAAAGCTCCAGTAGAGGAAAAACCTAAAGAAGAGGTTAAAGTTCCAACCACAGATGCTTTACCAGAAATTCCTAATGCTGCAAATATTAATATTCCAACTATGACAACAACTAATAATGTTAATGATATAGGTGCTTCTTTCTTTGGTGCTACTCCTAATCCAGCAGTTTCTAATCCTCAAAATCCTACACCTCCCGTTGTAAATCCAAACCCAACTCCGGTATCTCCAACACCTGTAGTAAATCCCACTCCTACGATTCCTGTAATCGAGGCCAACAACAATGTACAACAGTAAATCTCCAACCATAAATTTGCATGGTGAAACAAGAGATACTGTTACATTTATTGTAAATGATTTTATTAATGATAATTATAAATTACAAAATGAATATATTGGTATAATTCATGGCTATAGTAGTACCATATTAAAAAACAAAGTTCATGAAATATTAAAAAGAAATAAACAAGTAGACAGTTTTAAAGTAGATATATTTAATCCTGGACTTACAATTGTTAAATTAAAAAAACGTTTTAAATAATTACTTTTTTAGTGTCTACTTTTTATTGACAACTTCAGTCTATTATGCTTATCCTTTATTATTAATAGACAAGATTCTGGGTTACCTTTACCCAAACATAATACAGGAATAGAATAAACCAAATATTCTATTCTTTTAATTTTCACAAATAAAAACACCAGTTATCCAAACTAGTGTTTAAATTAAATATTAATTATCTAGCAACTTTTTTAACTAACTTAGCTTGAACAACTAATCTTAATTGATTATTATAGCATGTAGATAAAGTTAGCATTTTATCAGATAGACTAACACTTTCTCCAAAATCATAAATACTTCTCTTTAACATTGTATTAATAAATTGTTGATGTGATTCGTCTGAACCAAAATTAGATATTAAATAATAAACCTCATCCGGTACAGTATAAATTGAGAATATTTTCCAATATAAAGTATAATTTTCAGTTAATAAAGTAATAGTCATATTACTTGGGTTAGTATACCAATCTTTTTTAACTACATTTTTTAAAGTCCCAAACATTGTCGTCTTTAAACTTCCATGTCCATATATAATAGTATTTGAATCCAAATTATTAACATTATTACGATAATCCATAAATACCCAACCGGCACTATTATAAGATTTATTATAAGCATGAGTTAAATAATAATCATTATTCGAAGCTTTAACAACAGGATAATTAACATTTGTATTATTAACTTTTAAAAATGCTACTGTTTGACTATTTTTCTTTTTTAACTCTTTAAAATCTATTTTTGATAAAGGCATATTTATATAATCATAATAATCATTACCAGTATTAGGGGTTTCTTCTGGTTCTTTTACATCATCCATAAAATAATCTTCGGTGCCTTCTTCATAGTTAATTGCTTCTTGATTATTAGTATCATTATCATTAGTTTTATCATCTTTCTTAAGTACTAAAAATACTACCAAAAGGGCAATTAAAACAATTATTGCCACTGTCCCAATTATAATTGGCAATTTATATTTCTTAAATATTTTTTTTAAATTAAAATTCTTTTTTTCCATTATTCTTACCTCGCTTTTTGTTGTATTATAACATTTAATTATTTGTTATGCAATATACCTTTAATTAAATTGAATTATAAATCTCCCTAATTTGACAAAAACGTACAAATGTGGTATAATTTAGTTATCAGAGATAAAAAATAGTCAATATTTAGATTACAATAGCTCTGAGAATTGACGCGAATTTGACAAAAAGAATAAAATATGCTATAATTAAAGCGTAATTGAAATAGGGGGTTATATTTATGAAAGGTTATGTATTAGATTACGTTAATGAAAATGAGTTTAAAAAACTAGAAAGAGCATTAAAAAAATACAATATGTTAGCTTTTAAAAAATTAAACTTTGATTATTATCCTGCACTACGTAATGGAAACTTTGTCGGGGAACTAGTAAGTACTAACAAAAAAGAACATACAGAAAAATATGAACTTAAATTACCAAGTGATAAAATGTTTGCCGCAGTTCATGGTGAAGTCAAATTATTTTATACCGTTTATTTAAAAGAAGGTACTATCATGTTAGATACTATCACACCAACCGAAATATTACTTGAAGGACATATGAGTGAACTTACAACCTACAAAGGTATAATGATTTCTAAAGCTAATGCATCTAAAGATAAATTTAAAATTGATTTACTAAATATGTTACAAGGAAACAAGTAACATATTTTTTCTTGAAAGGGTGTCTTAAATGAATTTAAATTATAGATTTTATAATGATATATCAAAATTTCAAGTTAAAAACTCCGAAATTCTCGAAAGTTCTGACTATTATTGCTTAATGATTTATAATTTAAGCTTTCTTTTAAGTGGTGAAACAAGCTTTGGCTTATCTAATTATACTTGTGAAAATGGGACGATAAAATTAAAAGTTATATTTAAAAATAAAACTAAAATGGAAATAACAACCAATGAACAAAATATCAGTGTTACTTATAATAATATTCATTATTTATTTAGACATAACTATATTACTGAAGGAACTGATATCAGATTAATTCAAATATACTATTATGATAAACAAATACTAGAAGAGTTTAAAGTCCATAAAATAGCCTTATCAAGACAAATTAACGATCGTATATATAAATTAGAAATACCTATTGAAACCAATAAAACTATTAATCCTAATATTCTAAAAAGTCTTACTTATTATAGTACTATCCTAGATTTAGAAAATATATATTATAATTACTTTTATCATTGGCAACAAAACGAACCTTATAATTATACTAAAGACACTAATCTCATTATTTATGATATTTTAGGAGATGACTACAAAATTTTTGAAGAAGAAAAACTAACTCAAGGGGAAGTATATTTTAAACAATACAGTAAAAAAATAGGGGATATCACTATAAATATTAGTTTAAAAGAAAATGCTGAGCCCCTAATAACTATCAATGGCTTTAATTCCAAAAGTAACATCGATTTAAATGCCGAAGTAAGATTTCTTTTGAAAAAAGTCGAAAAAAATGTCGCTCCTAAGCTAAAACTAATTAAATAATCAGTAGAAAAACTATTTATAATGTGATAAAATAAGTTTGGTGGTTTATTATGCTAAAAATTACAGATTTAGAAGTTAAATCTTTAGATAAAACAATAATTCATGATTTAAATTTAACTATAAATGATGGTGAAATTCATGTTTTAATGGGACCTAATGGCACGGGTAAAAGTACTATTTGCAAAGTTTTACTCTCTCACCCTGATTATTTAGTTACCAAAGGTGATATTATTTATAATAATGAATCTATTAAAGATTTAGATACTACATCTATTAGTAGAAAAGGCTTTTTTTTATTAAATCAAAATCCTATTGAAATAGAGGGCATAACTAACGCAGAAATGCTTCGAAATGCTTTAGCAGAAAGAACAAATACACGTGTAGATATATTTGAATTTAATAAAAAATTAAATGAAATATGTAATATTATTAATTTACCTAAATCATTTGTTCACCGTGATATTAATTATAATATGAGTGGTGGCGAAAAAAAGAAAAATGAATTGTTACAATTATTTATTCTAGAACCGAAATTTATTATCCTCGATGAAATAGATTCTGGCCTTGATGTTGATGCTTTAAAAACTGTTGGGGAAGCCCTAAAAAATTATTATGATAAATATAAACCTTCCATTTTAATAGTAACCCATCATGCTGATATCTTAAAATATTTTTCAGATTATCAAGTTCATGTTATGAAAGAAGGTACAATTATCGAAAATGGTAATCAAAATCTTGTTCAAAAAATAGAAACTTCAGGATTTGGGGCAACTACAATTAATGGGACTGATTTAAATGAATAAACTATTATTGGCAGAGGATAATAAAATAAAAACAGGTACTTATATTTTAGAGTATCATAAGGATTCTAACCTAGAAATTAACGGGGATGTTTCTTTATTTAATTATGATACTGAAAATCATAATTTAAATATAAATCTAGAAGATTTAGCTCTATTAAAAGGGGACTTTATTAGTATCACTAATAAAGACTTAAATTTAACTATCAATACCCATAATAATAATGAATTAACTTTAAATTATTTAATTATCAATGAAGGAATAAATAATATAGTTATTACTTTAAATATGCTTGGTAACGCAAGCTTTGCAAGTATCACGATTCATGTTATTAATAAAACTAAAGATAGTAAAGTTAATATTGTTTGTGATGGTATTGTAAAAGAAAATACTTATGATAATGAATTAAATGAAAATTTAAAAGGTTTAATAACTAAAAATGATACTATTAAAATAAGTCCCAATATGATAATTAATACTAATGAAGTAATCGCTAATCATAAAGTTACCATTAGTTCTTATAATCCCGACGAATTATTTTATTTAATGAGCAAAGGTTTAAGTTTAAATGCCTCTCAAAAATTATTATTAGAAAGCTTTACTACCAATTTTATAAATGAAAAATATCAAGAACAAATAAAAATGGAGGTGAATATAAATGAATAGAGAAGATTTTCCTTTATTAAAAGAAGATATTATATATTTTGACAATAGTGCTACTAGCCTAAAACCGACATCCGTGATTGAAAAAATGAATGATTATTACAATAATTATCCCGCGAATGCCCATCGTGGTGATTATGATTTATCTTTTAAAGTTAACCAAGAATATGAAGGAGCGAGAGAACTTGTTAAAGAATTTATCAATGCTGAATATTTAGAAGAAGTCGTGTTTACAAGTGGCACAACTGAAAGTTTAAATATGATTGTAAATGGCTTTTTTGGAAATTTATTAGAAGCGGGAGATGAAGTTTTAATTACAACTAGTGAACATGCCTCAAATGTTCTTCCTTGGTTCCATCTTGTAAATAAATTAGGTATTAAAGTTAATTATATTCCTTTAGACGATAATTATTATGTTACTCTAGATAATGTTAAAAAAGCTCTAACTCCTAAAACTAAAGTTATTAGTCTTGCCGGCATTACCAATGTAATCGGGGATAAAAGACCAATAAAAGAAATATCTAAACTAGCTCATGATAACAATATCTTTATGGTTGTTGATGGGGCCCAAATGGTTCCCCATATTAAGGTTGATGTTCAAGATTTAGACCTTGATTTTCTTGCCTTTTCTGGTCATAAAATGTGTGGACCAACGGGAGTAGGAGTACTATATGGCAAAAAAGAATTATTAGAACATTTAGAACCTATTAATCTTGGAGGAGGAATGAACGAATCTTTTGATAATCCTGACGAAGTTTATTTAAAACCTCTTCCAACCCGACTTGAAGCTGGGACTCAAAATATCGCCGGTGTTATTGGCCTTGGGGAAGCAATCAAATACTTAAATAAAATTGGCATGGATAAAATAGGGGAACAAGAACACCAACTAAGAAAGTATTTAATAGATAGATTATTACCCATAAAACATATTGATATTATTAATTTTGAAAGTGATTCTGGCATAGTCGCGTTCAATGTAAATAAAGTATTTAGCCAAGATGTTGCCTATTATTTAAATAAATATAATATTTGTGTTCGAGCTGGTAATCATTGTGCTAAAATATTAAAATCCAGTGTTGGAGTTAATAGTACAGTAAGAGTAAGCTTATATTTTTATAATACTTACGAAGAAATAGATAACTTAGTAGAATTATTAAGTGATTATAATCGAATAGTAAAAGAGATGATATAAATGGATCAAGAAACAAAAAGAGCAATTATTATGGAAAACTATCAAAATCCCTTAAATCGTTATAGAACGGAAGATAAAAGCTATCTTAAAATAAATACTAATAATGCTAGTTGTATAGATAATTTAGATATTTATATTAAATTTGAGGGTGATTTGATTAAAGATATAACCTTTGATGGGGAAGCTTGTGCTATATCTATATCTGCAACATCCGTAATGATTAATAATTTAATTGGTAAAACTAAAGAAGAAGCCCTAGACTATATTCATAACTTCTATCATATGACTAATGGTGATATTTATAATGAAGAATTATTAAAAGATGGTAATGCTTATAATGATATTTACAAACAAGGCAATCGGAAAACCTGTGCCACTCTACCATTTAGAGGCTTAGAAAAAGCTATTTTAGAAAGTTTAAAATAGCTTTTTTTCATATCTTTTTCGTGTTATAATAATAATAGGTGATATTTATGCAAAATCTCAAAGTTATTTTTATGGGAACTCCTGAATTTGCTTGTCCAATATTAGAAACATTGATTAAAAATACACAAGTGATGTTAGTGGTTACTCAGTCTGATAAAGAAGTAGGACGCAAAAAAGAAATAATTTTTTCACCCATCAAAAAGCTTGCTCTCGAAAATAATATTCCTCTTTTTCAACCCTTAAAAATAAGTACTGATTATGCTGAATTAAAAAAATACGAACCCGATTTAATTGTTACCTGTGCTTATGGTCAAATAGTTCCTCTTGAAGTTTTAAATATTCCCCGTTTAGGTTGCATTAATGTTCATGCATCAATTCTCCCTAAATATCGTGGAGGGGCTCCCATCCATCGCGCTATTATAAATGGTGATGCAAAAACTGGTGTAACTATCATGTATATGGATGTTGGCATGGATACAGGTGATATTATTGCTACCAAAGAAATTCCTATTAAAGATTCTGATACAGTCGCAACTATGCATGATAAATTAAGTATTCTCGGGGCAGATTTATTATTAGAAGTTTTACCTAAAATTGCCGATGGTACTGCTCTTCGCCTTAAACAAAATAATGAACTTGCTACTTATGCTAAAATTATTAAAAGAAGCGATGAACATTTAGATTTTAATAAAACTGCCAGAGAAATATTTAATCATATTCGTGGTCTTAATTCGTGGCCTTTAGCAAATTTTATTTTAAATAATGAAGAAATAAAAGCCATCGAAGGATATATTGGTGAAGAAACAAAAGAAACTCCCGGTAAAATTGTTACTATCAAAAAAGATGCCATTGGAATTGCCTGTCAAGATAAAATATATTATTTAACCAAAATAAAACCCAGTGGCAAAAAAGCTATGTTAGTAAAAGACTATTTAAATGGTCTTAAAAAAGAAAATTTATTAGGTGTTATAGTAAAGTAGGTGTTATATAAATGAGTAGTAAAAAAAGTTCTTCTAAATTTCCTGAAAAAATAAAAAATTTAAAGAAAACCCCTAAAGGTAAAGCTATTTTAAAACTTATTTATTGGACTATATTTTTTATCATAATCATAATATTTTGTTTAATTGCCTCATTTATTTCTGAAGATAATTTAGCTAAACCCAAAGAAGAAACTAAACCTTCCATTGAAGAACCAATAAAACCAGAAGAAGAAAATTTACCTTCTGAAATATTAACTCTTGATACTTATTTAACTGCTAAAAATAAACTAATATCTAACGAATATACATATAAATATGAAATAGTGATTGATAATATTAAATATATTTATAATGGTACTAAAAATACCTTAACTGATACAGGATATAAAGAAAGTCCTACTGGTACTTTAAAATATGTTATTGATAGCACCGGAGTTTACTCTGAAACAACTATGGGACGTACTCCTATAACTAATTTATATGAAAATATCGATTCTACTTATTTAGATTTAAGCTATTTAGAATCATTAATCTCGACTTTAGAATTTAAATTAAATCCTAGTAACATTAATAATAATTACTTATATGAAAGTATTAAAGACAACATAACTTATCAAATAGAGTTTGAAAATACGACTTATAATTTAAAACTTATTACTATTCAAGGTCCTAATTACCAATATACTTTAACTTATAATTAAGGAGGCAACTATGCAAAGAAATTTATTTGATTTAACTAAAGAAGAATTAGAAGCCTATTTTTTAAGCATTGGGGAAAAGAAATTTAAAGCCGAGCAAGTTTATGATTGGTTATATCAAAAAAGAGAATTTAATATTGCTAATTTTTCTAATATTAAAAAAGAAATTCAAAATAAATTACAAGAAGATTTTAATACTAATTTAATTAAAATAGAAAGAAAGCAAGAAGATGAACTAACCAAAAAATATCTATTTCGCCTTTTTGATGATAATTTTATTGAAGCTGTAGTTATGTTTCATGATTATGGTAATTCTATATGTGTTTCTAGTCAAGTTGGTTGTAATATGGGTTGTAAATTTTGTGCTTCTGGTAAATTAAAAAAAGTGCGAAATTTAGAAGCTTATGAAATTGTCGAACAAATACTAGTAATTGAAAAAGATTTAAATATTCGTCTTAGCAGTGTCGTTATCATGGGTATAGGGGAACCTTTAGATAATTATGATAATATAATTCGTTTTATTAAAATAATCAATGATGCCAAAGGACTTCAAATCGGGGCTCGTCATATAACTTTATCTACTTCTGGTTTAATTCCCAAAATATATGAATTAAGTACCTTTCCTTTACAAATCAATCTTGCGATATCTCTTCATGCTTCCAATGATAAACTCCGGAGCGAACTTATGCCTGTAAACAAAGTGTATAATATTGAGGCTTTAATCACGGCAATTAAAGATTATTTGAAAGTTACTAGTAGACGAGTTACTATAGAATATGTTATGCTAGATAATGTAAATGATAGTTTGAATAATGCTTTAGAATTAGCTCAACTTTTAAAAGGAATGAACGTCTATGTTAATTTAATTCCTTATAATGAAACTAATTCGGGCGATTTTAAACGAAGTAGTAAAAATAAAATCATGGCTTTTTATGATACACTTAAAAAGGCGGGTATAAACTGTACTATTAGGCGCGAATTTGGTTCCAATATTGATGCTGCCTGTGGTCAGTTAAGAGGGAGTATGAATAAAATATGAAATCATTTTATCTAACCGATACAGGTAGAGTAAGAACTCATAATGAAGACAGTGTAACTATATTAAAAAATGCTAGCAACGAATATTTAATGATTGTTTGTGATGGTATGGGTGGACATCGTAAAGGGGAAGTCGCATCTTCTATGGCTATCGCCGCTTTAGGTACTAGATTTAATAAAATATCTTCTATTGGTTCAAAACTAGATGCTGTAAATTGGTTAAACGACAGTGTGAATGAAATAAATAAATCAATTTTAGAATATGCCGAAGCTAATCCTGATTCTACAGGTATGGGTACAACTTTAGTTGTCGCATTATTAGCTAAAGATTACTTAATATTTGGTAACATCGGGGATTCTTCTGGTTTTGTTATGAAAAATGGTAGTTTACATAAAGTAACCAAAGATCATACTTTAGTAAACTTACTAGTTCAAGCGGGCAATTTAACTGAAGAAGAAGCAAAATTCCATCCTAAGAAAAACGTTTTAATGAAAGCTTTAGGTGCTGCTGAAAAATGTGAAATGGATATTTTTGATGTTGTGGAATTTGATACCACTATTGATGCTATACTTTTATGTAGTGATGGCTTAACTAATATGTTAACTAATGACCAAATTGAAAAAGTATTAAATGACCATGAATTAGATATTGAAGAAAGAGTAAGTAAATTAATTCGTAAATGTAATGCTCGTGGAGGCACTGATAATATTTCCATCGCGTATTTAATTATTAATGAAGGGAGTAAATAATTGTGATAATGAAAGGGCAAAAAATTAGCGACCGTTACCAAATAATTAAATCAATTGGTGAAGGTGGTATGGCTAATGTTTATCTTGCTTATGATACAATTTTAGATCGAAATGTCGCCGTTAAAATTTTAAGAGGAGATTTATCTAATGATGAAAAATTTGTAAGACGTTTTCAAAGAGAAGCGCTCGCGGCAAGTAGTCTTGCCCATCCCAATATAGTTGAAGTTTATGATGTTGGTGAAGATAATGGTGAATACTATATTGTTATGGAGTATATTGAAGGAAAACACTTAAAAAATTTACTCAAAAAACGTGGTAAATTAACACTAAGTGAAGCAGTAGATATTATGCTGCAAATCACCGATGGTATGAGTGTTGCCCATGACTCATATATTATCCATCGGGATATTAAACCTCAAAACATCATGATTTTAGAAAATGGTTTAGTAAAAATTACTGATTTTGGTATTGCGATGGCTATGAATGCTACCCAGCTTACTCAAACTAATTCAGTGATGGGCAGTGTTCACTACTTACCACCAGAACAAGCAAGTGGTCAAGGATCAACTCTCCAAAGTGATATTTATTCGATGGGAATTGTGATGTATGAACTAATCACTGGAGAACTTCCTTTTAAAGGTGATAATGCGGTTGAAATTGCTTTAAAACATTTAAAGGAACCTTTACCTGATATTAGAGAAAAACTTCCTAATGTTCCTAATTCTATTGCTAATATTATCAAAAAAGCTACTGCTAAAAATCCCAAAAACAGATATAATGATGCTAGAGAGATGCATGATGACTTAAAAACTTGTTTAGATGATTCCCGGGCTTTAGAACCAATTATTGAATATAAATATCCAGAAACTGATACTGATGATGCTAAAATTATGAAAATGGTCAAAAAAGAGAAAGAAAAAGACCTTGAAGATTCAAATGAAAAAAAGAAAAAAGAAGAGAAAGAAGAAGTTATCGCCAAAAAGATAACGGGTGACGATTTGAAAAAACAAAATAGATTATTAATAATACTAGCCTTTATATTTACAGGCTTAATCGTAGGAATAACATCGGTAGTTGTTTTAATTCCTATTATAACTAAAAGTGGTAAACAAGCAACCATCCCCGATGTTTCTGATATGTCAATCAAAAAAGCTATTGAAATATTACAAGATAAAGGTTTTATCGTTTTAGATGAATATATTGAAGAATCATCCGCGGAAATAGAAGAGGGAAAAGTAATTGGTACCAAACCGGAAATTGGTTCTAAAAGAAAAGAAGGAACTGAAATATCTCTTCGTGTATCCATTGGGGATACTCAAGTAACAATTGAAGATTATACCGGCGAAAATTATAATGAAATAAAAGGTCGTCTAGAAGCTTTAGGCCTTATTGTCCGACTTGATGCCAAAGATGTTGATGAAGATGATGACCATGAATATGAACCAACTGAAATAATTGGTCAATCTGTGGAAGCTGGTAAAAAACTTTCTGTTGGGGAAACAATTATTTTGTATTATCCTAATGTTATTAGATATTATCCTGATTTTACAGATGGTTCTTATACTACCACAGATGTTCAAGATTTTGCCGATACTTATGAACTTGATTTAGAAATCGAATATATTACGACTGATGAATATGAACCTGGAACTATTTATTATCAATCTAAACCTAAAGGTTATACTATTGTATCAGGCCAAAAATTTAAAATTCGTGTTGCCGAAGCTGACACCAACCAAAGTGATGATGGCGACGACTGTGGGGGCTTATGTTAAAAGGTAAAATTATCAAAAATATTAGCAATATTTATCGTGTTAAAGTAGCTAATACTTATTATGATTGTCAACCGAGGGGTAAGTTTCGTAAATTAGAGCTTACTCCTCTTGTTGGTGATGAAGTAGAAATAGATGAAAAAAATAATTATATTTTAGATATTATGAAGCGTCAAAATGAACTTGATCGTCCCAAAGTAAGCAATGTTGATATTGCTTTAATTGTTACTAGTCTAAAAGAACCAGATTTATCTTTAAATTTATTAGATAAAGAAATTGTAAGCATTATTTTAGCCCATATTAAACCCATTATTTGTTTTACTAAATTAGATAAAGCAACTAAAAAAGAATTACAAGACCTAAATAATTTAAGAAAATATTATGAAAATATTGGTATTAAAACTTTTACTAATACCGAAATTCCTCAATTAACAGCGTATCTAAAAAACAAATATATAGTTTTAACTGGTCAAACTGGGGCCGGTAAATCTAGTTTAATTAACAAAATAGATAGTAGCAAAAATCTTCTTGAAGGAGAAATTAGCTATGCCTTAGGACGTGGAAAACATACGACTCGTCATACGGAATTTCATTTAATAAAAGATTTTTATATCGCCGATACACCGGGTTTTTCATCTTTATCTTTAGAAAAATATAGTAATGAAGAAATAAAAAATGCTTTTAAAGAATTTGCTAATTCTAATTGTCTTTATAAAGATTGTAGTCATATCAAAGAAGAAGATTGTGAAATTAAAAAATTAGTTAATGCTGGAAAAATCTTAAAATCTCGTTATGAGAACTATTGTAGTTTTGTAAGGAAGTGATTTAATGGAAATATCTGTATCTTATTTAAATAGTTTATATAGTAAAGAAAAAACTATTTTAAACATTGAAAAAACAACCGCCAATTATATTCATGTTGATTTAATGGATGGAGGATTTGTTCCCCAAAGAAATTTTGAACTAGCCGATGTCTTAAAATTATTAAAAAATCATGAATTACCTTTAGATATTCATTTAATGGTTTTTGATCCCTTAATCTACATCGATAAATTAGCCGAATTAGAACCTAGTTATATTACTTTTCACCTAGAAGCTACTAAAGATATAGTTAAAACTATTGAAGCTATAAAAAGACATAATATTAAAGTCGGACTATCAATTAAACCAGATACTAATATTATGGAATTAATGCCTTATTTAAGCATTATTGATTTAGTTTTAGTTATGAGTGTTCCTCCCGGAGCCGGTGGTCAAAGTTTTATGCCTTCCGCTGTAAACAGGGTAGAGATACTCAAAAACTATCGTAATAATAATAACTTAACTTATAAAATAGAAATAGATGGTGGTATTAATAATGAAACTTTAAAAGAAGTTAAAGCAAACATTGATATCGCCGTATCTGGTTCTTATATTTGTATGGCTAAAGACTATCAAGCAAGAATTAATCTTTTACAAGAAATATAAATATTATTGACTAATTATCAAATATTTATTATAATGGTAATGCAAAACGTAATACAAAATAGTTATGTTTTGTAAAGTTTCAAATTTCATACGTGGGAACTCCATTCTTTCCCACTTTTTGTTTGTTTTAATTTAAATAATATAGTATAATAAATTCTAATGGAGGGAATATGATATTAAATGTAAGTGGGAGAACAGATATAGTGGCTTTTTATTCTAAATGGTTTATTAATAGATATGAAGCTGGTTTTATTGATGTTAGAAATCCCTTTAATCCTAAATTAGTTAGCCGTCTTAATTTTAAAGATGTCGACGCGATTATGTTTTGCACCAAAAACCCTTTACCTATCCTAGATTATTTACCTCATATTAAAAAGAATATTATCTTTCATGTTACTTTAACTCCCTATAAAAATGATATTGAGCCTCATGTTCCATCTAAAAGTAAAATAATTGAAGGTATTAAAAGATTATCTCAAATTATTGGTATAGATAATTTATATATTAGATATGACCCCATATTTATAAGCCCTAAATATAATTTAGAGTATCACTTAAAAGCTTTTAATAAAATGTGTTCTTTACTTAATGGTTATGTCAATAAAATCATAATTTCTTTTCTTGATAATTATAAAAATGTTCAAAAAAATATGTCTATCTTAAATTATCGCCCTTTAAAGGAAGAAGATTATAAAATAATTGGTACTAATTTTAGTAAGATTGCCACCTCTAATAATATGACTGTCCAAACTTGCAATGAGCATCATAACTTAGGTGAATATGGCTTTATTGTCGGTGATTGCCTCTCTCATGAACAAGCTTATATTTTAACTGGCAAAAAATATCCTAACTGGCGTGCTCGTAAAGGCGAAAATTGCCATTGTGTCCAAATGGTTGATATTGGTTCTTATAATTCCTGTCTTCATTTATGTAAATATTGTTATGCTAATTATGATGAAGCAAATATCCAAAATAACTATAGCCATCATAATCCTACCTCTTCTTTATTAATTGGGGAATTATCTTCTGATGATATTATTAAAGTTCGTGAAAAATAAGGATAATTGCTAGATTTCTTAAGGATGTTTTGCTATAATTATTATGCAGGGTGAAGATGTAGTATGAAATTAAGTGAAGTAGATATAAATGAATTAAGTCCAATGATGCAACAATACGTCGAGATAAAAAATAAATATCCGGATGAATTGTTGTTTTTTCGTCTTGGTGATTTTTATGAGTTATTTTTTGAAGATGGTATTACCGCATCAAGAGAACTAGAACTAACTCTAACAGGGAAAAATGCTGGCCTAAAAGAGCGAATTCCGATGTGTGGTGTTCCTTTCCACAGTGTGAATCCCTACATCGAAAAACTAATTGATAAAGGTTATAAAATTGCCATCTGTGAACAATTAGAAGATCCTAAAAGTACTAAAGGTATGGTTAAAAGAGGAGTTATTGAAGTTATTTCTAAAGGTTCCATTGTCAATTTAGAATCTTTAAATGAGCATGATAACAATTATATTGCATCTTTACTTGACTTAGAATATTTATATCTTTTAACTTATGCCGATATTTCTACCGGTGAACTAAAAAGTTTAAATATAAGTCATAATAAAGATAAATTATTAAATGAAATATTACATTTAAATATTAAAGAAGTAATATTAGAAAATAATCTTGATTCTGAACTTTTAAATATTCTAAAAAATAACTATGGTATTGAAATATCTATCTGTGATAACTATTTAACTGAAGGGTATGAATCTCTAATTGAAAGTGTAAATGATGTTCGCGTAAAACAAGGAATAAGGCATTTACTTTATTATTTAGTCATAAAAGAATTAAAAGATTTAAGTCATATATCTAAAGTAGAAATAGTAAATCGGAATGATTATCTCGAAATGGATGTTCATACTATTCGTAATTTAGAACTAACTGAAACTTTAAGATTAAAAGAAAGAACTTATTCTCTTTTATGGTTACTAGATAAAACTAAAACGGCGATGGGTTCTCGAAAATTAAAAAACTGGTTATTAAATCCTTTAAGAGATAAAAATGAAATTATCGCGCGTTATGACAAAATTGAAACTCTAAACAATGAATTTATCTTAAAAGATGAATTAAGAGATTTATTATATGAAATATATGATTTAGAAAGATTATGTGCTAAAGTTATCACTGGTAGTCTAAATGCTCGTGATTTACTACAAATAAAAAATTCTCTTGGTGTTTTACCCCGTGTAAAAGATATTATCAAAGATTTAAAATTTCCCTATGAAATTAACACCCATGAAGATTTATATGAATTATTAGAAAAAAGTATTTATGAAAATCCCCCAATAAGTGTTAAAGAAGGCTTTATTATTAAAGATGGTTATAATAAAGAATTAGATGAATTAAAAAGTATTAGAAGTGGTGGTAAAGATTTTATCGCCGAATTTGAATCTAAAATCAAAGAAGAAACAGGTCTTAAGAATTTAAAAATTGGCTTTAATCGTGTCTTTGGTTATTATATTGAAGTATCCAAAAGTGAAGCTAAAAAAGTAAGTGAAGAATTTGGTTGGGAACGAAGACAGACTTTAACTAACTGTGAACGTTTTATTTCTCCTGAATTAAAAGAGAAAGAATCTTTAATATTAAATGCGGAAGAAAAAATCTTTGAATTAGAATATACTTTATTTTGTGAAATAAGGGACATTATCAAAAAAGATATTTTAAGTTTAAAAGAAACTGCCGAGATTATTAGTGAACTTGATGCTTTATGTTCTCTAGCCGTTTGTGCTGATGCTTATAATTTAGTTAGACCCACTATAAATGCTGAAAATAAAATAGAAATAATTGATGGTAGACATCCTGTCATTGAAGAAACTTTAAAAGTACCATTTGTTCCTAATGATATAGTAATGGATAATACCACTGATATTTTACTTATCACTGGTCCTAACATGAGTGGTAAATCAACTTATATGCGGGAATGTGCGATTATCACCATTATGGCTCAAATGGGTTCTTATGTTCCTGCCAAAAAAGCGAATCTTCCTATTATTGATAAAATATTTACGCGTATTGGTGCCTCCGATGATTTAGTAAGTGGTGAATCTACTTTCATGGTAGAAATGAAGGAAGCAAAAAACGCGATAAGCAATGCTACCCCAAATAGTTTAATTATCTTTGACGAACTAGGAAGAGGAACAGCCACTTATGATGGTATTAGTCTTGCTCAAGCCATACTTGAATATGTAGCTAAAAATATTAAATGTAAAACTTTATTTTCCACTCATTATCATGAACTTACAACTTTAGATAAAGAATTTCCTAATATCAAAAATGTTCATGTTGCCGCGAAAGAAGAGGGAAGCATGATTACTTTCTTACATAAAGTAGAAAAAGGACCTGCCGATAAAAGCTATGGTATTCATGTTGCAAGACTTGCTGCTATGCCTCAAGAACTATTAGACCGTGCCCAAGAAATATTAAATGGTTATGAAAATACCAATAAAAAAATAGCACCCAAAGACAATAATATTCAGTTAGCTATGAATTTTGATACTAAAGAAGAAACGGATATATTAAGAGAACAACTAAAAAAATATGATCCTCTGCACATGACACCTATGGAAGCCATTAATGCTTTATTTGAATTAAAAGAATTAGAAAGGAAATAATTTATGAATAATTTAATAATTAGAGATATTGAAGCAAAAGATTTACTTGATGTTGCTACCATTCAAGTAACAGGGTGGCAAAATACTTATCAAGATTTTATAGATTATAATTATTTAAAAAGAGAAAAAGTTATTCATAGGGAGGCTAGATAAATGATAAGAGAAACTAATATTAATGATTATAAAAATATTAAAAAATTAATCAATCAAATTCAAGAAATCCATTTAAATAAACGTCCTGATATTTTTAATAATGAAGACTCATTTTCATATGAAGATTTTGAAATCAGTTTAAAAGATAAAAATACTTTAAACTATGTTTATGAAGAAAATAATATTATTAAGGGATATATTATGGCAAGAATTAAAGAAGTAGGGCTTATTCCTGTAATGAATAAAAGAACTATATTATTTATTGAAGATATTGTTGTCGATAAAAATTATTATAATGAAGGGATAGGCACTAAATTATTTACTTTTATTGAAGAAAAAGCCCAACTATTAAATATCAATTCTATTGAGTTAAATGTTTGGAACTTAAATGAAAATGCCATAAAGTTTTATGAAAAAATGGGCTTTAAACCTCAAAGAATGCAAATGGAGAAAAGAGTTTAATCCTATGCATGAGAAATTTGTTAAAGTACTTTTTAGTACTAAATCAGGAGCTAGTGATTTTCATTATAAAATTGATGCCGAAAATATCGCTTTAAATTGGAATCCTAAAGAAACCAAACCCGATAAAATGGGTGGTTTCAACTTTTCTAATGAAGAAAATATTTTAAGATGGTTAATAAGAGGAGATACTTTATATGATGTTATCATTCCCAAAGATTCAGAAGTTATAAAAATCAATAATAAATCAACTCCTAATGGAGTATATAGAACTAATAAAATTATTTTAAAAAATCCTCGACTAATTACTGATGACTTAGCTAAAGAGTTATACCAAAAATCTAAAATGCCAACCAAAACTTATTATAAAGCTCTAGCCGGTTTAGCTATAAGAGGGTATATTAATACATGTAAGTTATTAATTAAAGAAAGAATTAACAAAGATAATATTGAAGAAGCACTTAAAGAAATAAATGATTTTGTGAAACCCGAAAATGCTCAAAATGATGGCAATATAGAGGTTTATAAAGAAGTTAAAAATATTTTAGAAAATATCAGAAATGAAAAATAATTAGTAAGATTAACCTCTTTTTATTCCAAATTTTACATAATTTGACATTTAAATGCTTTTATGGTATAATTTAAGCATTAAATGGGGGTTAAAATTATGAAAGAATATTTTAAACAAGGGGATTATGTTACGGTTTATAGGGATTTAGATAATCCTTCTGTTGTTTTAAAAAAATATGATGTATGTGATTGGAAAATTAAAGAATATCAACAACAAAGAGAAAAATTAATTGCTATGAGACGTAAAAAGAACTGGCCTAATTTTGTTATTAGACCAATAAAAGTTGGTAAAATTAATGTTTGTTCGATGGTTATTAAATATCCTTTTATAGAAGGAATAGAATTAGAAAAGTATTTACAAGATTATGATATGGATTTATTAACTTGTGCTAAATTACTTCAAAAAATAGAAAAAAATGTTATGAGTTTAAAAGATATGGTTTTCTTAGATTTAGCTAATACCAAAAATATTATGCTTTTAAATAAAGAAAATGATATGGATTTCTTTATAATAGATCCTGATGATATTCAATTAAAAGATTATCCATCTGACTCCATTTCAGGTCTAGTTGCTCCATATTGGGAAGACTTAGATAATGTTATGGGAATGAAAAAATGTTTAAATGGTGATTACATGACCAAAGAATTAGATATTAGAAGTATTTATGCTTTATTTTACGCGATAATGAATGGTAAACAACTTTTTTATCCCGAATTATTTGAAAGAGAAAATTTAAATGAGTATGAAAAAATATTACATTTATTAAAAATTCCTGAAAATAGTACATTATATAGAAGAACAATGCAAACTTTAATGGATGATGTACCAAATGAATTAATGGGCGATGCTTTATTTGAATTAATAGATAATGGTTATAATTTTGAAACTTATGACAAGAATAATTGGGGTTATAAACATCGACTAGTAAGAAAAAAATAATTTAAATAGTGTAGTTTTATTTTTAATAGAACTCACTTTTTTAATTGTAGAAAAAGATTTGAAATATTTAATTTTTAAAAAAAGGTATTTTAATAATCTTGTGAGTATAAAAAATATCAACCGAAAGATTGATTTTTTTAAATTCCTCGTTCTTTTTGAATATTACATTTTTCAATAACTATATCTGCTACTACTTCTGGTGATAAATGAGTATTATCAATTTTTATATGATTTTCACAAATATATTCTCCTTCGTAAGTGTTCATTCTGTATTTTTTCATACTTTCTATTAGTTCATTATTACTCCATTCAACATTATTTTTTGACTTTTTTGAATCAAGTCTATGGGGAGTAACATTTCTTTCTAGACGTGTTTTTACATCCGAAATTAATTCCACAAAATAAAAACTTCCTCCTGTTTGTTCAAATATTTTTCTTAATCTATTTAAATAATCTAAATCTTCTTGAAAATTAAATGCCGTTATAAATGTAAATATCATATCTATATTATTTTTTGCGGCAAGGTTAAATACATTTTCTCTTATTGCTAAATTTAATTCTTTTTGAGCAGAACTTCCATTTTCAAAAATTTTTATTGAAAGCTCAATACTATCATGATTTGTCATTAAAGAATATCCCAATTTTTCTCTTAATTTTTCCGCCACAGTCATTTTGCCCACTGCTTGTGGTCCCGAAACAACAATCAAATTTGCCATTTTAAATCCTCCTCTAAATTAAAATTTATTTTTTACATTATAACAAAAATCATAATAGTTTTAAAGTATTTAAAATAGATTCAACCTAAAATAGTAATTTTATCAAAATTCTTTTACCAAAAAATTAGCTAAAAAACAAAATTTGCCATTTAACCTAAAATATGGTATAATTAATTCAATTAATTAAAAAGCGATTCATTCAAAGTAATTATTTTAAAATAATTTATAGAGAACTTGTGGTTGGTGCAAACAAGTAAAATTAAAATAATGAATTACAAATGATGATTTTAATCGGATAAATATCCGTTATCAATAAGAGGTAATAAGCTATTATTACAAATAAAGGTGGTACCACGAGTAATTCGTCCTTTGGATGATTTACTCTTTTTTTATTTCAAGGAGGTGGTTTGTATGGATAGTGACTATTACTATTATTACTTTAATGATTGTAATTTAATTAACTATACAAAATACAATGGAGGAATAAAAAATTATGGAAAAAAAATTATTTGATATTTTAAAAGAAAGAGGATATATAAAAGATTTAACTCACGAAAAAGAAATTATTGATTTAATTAATGGAGAACCTATGACCTTTTACTTAGGAATAGACCCAACTGCCGATAGTCTTCATATAGGCCATTTCTTTGCCCTAACTTTGTTTAGATGGCTTCAAGATTTTGGCCATCATGGCATTATTTTAATTGGTGGTGCAACCGCATTAATTGGTGATCCTACCGGTAAAAGCAATATGCGAAAAATGCTTTCAAAAGAAGAGGTAGCCCATAATAAAAAAGAAGTTAAAGAATTAGTTAAAAGATTTGTAAAAACAGATGGAGATAATCCTGCCATTATTGTTGATAATGCTGATTGGATCTGCAATAAAACTTATGTTGATTTTATGAGAGATATTGGAGTCCATTTTAATGTAAATACTATGCTCGCCGCTGATTGTTATAAAAAAAGATTAGAAAATGGTGGTTTAACATTTTTAGAAATGGGTTATATGTTAATGCAAGCCTTTGATTTTGTTCACTTAAATAAAGAATATGGTTGTCGCCTTCAAATAGGTGGCTCAGACCAGTGGGGTAATATTCTAGCCGGTGCTGATTTATCTCGTAAAATTGGTTATAGTGAAGGTAAGAAAATAGATCCCTTATTTGGTCTCACTTGTCCTTTATTAATAAAAGCTGATGGTGAAAAAATGGGCAAAACTGCAACAGGCACTTTATGGGTGTCAAGAGATAAAACAAGCGCTTTTGATTTTTACCAAGCTTGGATAAATTCTTTTGATGAAGATGTCGAAAGAAGTTTATCTTTCTTTACCAGAATGGAAATATCAGCCATAAAAGAATTATGTAAAAAAGATATTAGACAAGCTAAAAAAATACTTGCTTTTGAAGTAACAAAATTAGTCCACGGAGAAGAAGAAGCCCTTAAAGCCCAAAAAACTGCAGAAGAATTATTTAGTAACAAAGGAGTATCCGATAATATGCCATCAATAGAATTATCTAAAAATATACTAAATATTAATATTGTAGATTTACTTGTAGAATCTAAAATAGCTTCATCAAAATCAGAAGCCAAAAGACTTATTGACCAAAATGGTATTTCGATAAATCAAGAAAAAGTAAAATCTTCTGACCAAATAATTACTGAAAAAAATTTAAGTGGTAATTCTTTAATAATTCAAAAAGGCAAAAAAGTATTTTTAAAAGTAATATTTATATAAAATATAATCCTATAAAATATAAGTAAATTTTACGGAAAAAGTATATAAAATCCTAAGAAAATATTGTATAATTATTCTAATTAATAATAAAAATATTCATCTTGTAAATTGATGAATATAAAATAGAAAGAAGTGTGGAAAATGATTAAAAAAATAAATCAAAATAATAAAATATTTCAAAGTGAAGCTTATTTAAAAGATAGAACTAAATTTCATGTTATTGCTAAAAACTTTGCTAGCCCAGATTTACTTCTTTATTCCGATGAAGAAACTTACATTGTTTGTCGTGGTAAAATTGGTTGGCCTACATGGATTTGGACTATTGATAATTTCCCTAATGAAAAATTAGAAGAATTAAAAGAGGTTTTAGAATTTTACTTAACTGATACTGAGAAAGATAAATTTACTTGTAAAAAAGAATTGTATCAACAATTATTAAAAAGTGGTTTTGATAAATTAAATACTGAAGATTATTTTGAAATGGGCAGTTTATATTGCAAAAATGTTAAAAAACCAAAAGATTGTGATGGCGCTATGTCTAAACCTTTAGATAGTGAAAAAGAATTGTTAACTAAATATTGGTATGAAGATAGCTTAGAGATGGAAGGGGTAGATTCTATTTCTTTAGAACAAGCAAGAGCTGATATTGAAGCTATGTTTGATTCTGGTAACTTATTTATATGGCGTAATCCAGACAATAAAATAGTTTCAATGGTTTATTATAAAACAATTGGCCAAGAAGCTTGCTTAAATCATGTTTATACCCCTAAAGAAGAAAGAGGAAAAGGATATGCTGCTAATCTAATTTATAGCTTAACTAAAGAATTGCTTAATAAAGGCTTAATTCCTTTATTATATACTGACTATAATTATCCAGCCTCTAATAAAGCTTATATTAATGCTGGCTATGAAGAAACAGGAATATTAATTAATTTCTCTTGTAGTAAAGAAAAATTAAAAGAAATAAGTAGGTAATAAAATGGAAGAATTAAAATTTATTAGACCAACAAAAGAATATGAAGAACAAGCTTATGAATATATTAAAGAATTTAACGATTATAATTCAAATATTAATGGGGTAGGAGGATTAAAACATTATATAGGAGATTATGATGGCTGGTTAAAGAAATTAGAAGAAGATAGAACTAGAACAACAATTGGGGATGAAGTACCAGCAGAAACATTCTTTCTTATCAGAGAAAATGATAATAAATTGTTGGGAATAATTAATATTAGATTAGCTTTAAATGATAGATTACTACAAAGTGGTGGTCATATTGGCTATGGAATAAGACCAACAGAAAGAAAAAAAGGATATGCTTCTTATCAACTTTATTGTGCTTTAGAATTTTGCAAAGAGATGGGTTTAGAAAACGTTTTGATAACTTGTAATAAAGACAATATTGGTTCTGCTAAAACAATTCAAAATAGTTGTGGAGTACTAGAAAATGAAATCATAGATCCAACAAATGGCAAAATTTTGCAAAGATATTGGGTTAATGTAGATAAAGCATTAGAAAAAGGTATAGAAAAATATAATAATAAATTAAATATAAAATATTGATTAAAAATAATTATATTTCTGTAAATTTTCAAGCAGGTTTACGAGATTGGCAATTTAGTATTGCTAGCTTAACAGAAGAAGAAATACAAGAAATGTATGAAGGTTTACAAATTGTACTTGATTCATTAAAAGGAAAAAGAAGATAAAAGGAATAATCATTGATGTGGTTATTCTTTTTTTGTGAAATTAATAAAATTCTTTTTTATCATACTAATATAATTATAATTTAAAATAGAATTAAAACCTTTTTCACCTATTTATATAGGTGTTCTATTAAAATAACCTTAAAATTCGACAAATTTCAACAAAAATTAATCTTTAAATTGAATTATTAATAAATATAAGATATAATTAAAAAAGGTGATTTTATATGGCATTAACAAGAAGTGAATTAAGAGAAAAAATTATGATAATTCTCTATCAATATGATTTAATGAATAGTAATAAAGTAAAATGTAATATTGAAGATATTATGCATGATAACATGGATATCGAAAATGATTTTGTTAAAGATATGGTTTATGGAGTAATTACTTATAAAGATGAATTAGACAAAATTGCTAATGAAAAAATGATTGACTGGGACATAACAAGAATTGATAAAACTGGTGCCGCCATTCTTCGTTTAGCCATTTATGAACTTAAATATACTGACACTCCCCATGTTGTTATTATTAATGAAGCGATTGAACTTGCTAAAAAATATAGTGATGATGCTGTAAGAAAAATCATTAATGCTGTTTTAGATAAAATAATAAAAGAATAAATGTAAAGGATTTGATTATATGGAAGGGAACAAATATCTTAAAATAAGTGATTTAAATACTTATATTAAAACAATGTTTGATGATAATCCTTATTTAAAAAAAGTTTATCTTCGTGGTGAAATATCTAACTTCAAAAATCATACCCGTGGTCATTTATATTTTACTTTAAAAGATGATACATCAAGAATTAGTGCTGTCATGTTTTATTCAAGTGCCGTAAACATTACTTTTGCTCCAGAAGATGGGATGAATGTTTTGGTTGAAGGGCGAATCTCATGTTATCCTGCCCAAGGAACTTATCAAATATATGTCGATAAAATGGAACCAGATGGTCTAGGTAATTTATATATTGAATTTGAAAAATTAAAAGAAAAACTAGCTAAAGAAGGCTTATTTAATGATGCCCATAAAAAACCAATTCCAAAAATACCTAAAAGAATCGGCATTATCACCGCTCCAACTGGGGCCGCGATTAGAGATATTTTATCTACTATTAAAAGACGATTCCCTATTTGTGAAACAATTTTATTTCCTGCGCTAGTTCAAGGAGAATACGCTGCGCCTGATATAGTGAAACAAATAAAAGAAGCCGATAATGGAAACTATAATTTAGATGTTTTAATTATTGGTCGTGGGGGAGGATCTATTGAAGATTTATGGGCTTTTAATGAAGAGATTGTCGCTCGAGCTATATATGAAGCTCGCGTTCCGATTATTAGCGCGGTTGGCCATGAAATAGATTTTACCATCGCGGATTTTGTCGCCGATATGCGTGCTCCAACTCCAACTGGTGCTGCTGAAATGGCTGTTCCCACTATCAGTGAAATAAATAACATGATTAATTCCTATGAAATAAGATTAAATGAATTTATGGGTAATCTTCTTCATAAAAGTAAATTAAGATTAGATAATATAACTAGTTCTTATATTTTAAAAAATCCATTATCTTTATATGAATTAAAAGAACAAAGATTAGATAATTATATTGATACTTTAAATAATTATATAACTAAAAAACTAGATAATTATAATCTAATTATCCATAATCTTAAAAATTCTTATGTTTTAAAAAATCCTATGAATCTATTTAACTTAAAACAAGAAAAATTAATTTATAATGAAAAGAATTTATATAATATTATTAATAATATAATTTTAAAAGAAAAACATAACTATCAAATATTAATTAATACTTTAAAATTAGTTAATCCCTTAGGAATATTAGAAAAAGGTTATTCTCTCGTAACTAAAGATGATAATCTTATTAAAGATAGTTCACTTTTAAAAGAAAAAGATATTATTAATATTAAATTTCATAAGGGCGATATTAAAGCCGAAGTCAGGGAGGTTAAATAATGAATAAATATGATGTCTTAATTGACAAATTAAAGACTTTATTGGTGCTTAGAGAGGAAAAAGTAAGTGAACTCGATAAAAAAGTTGTAATATCTCAAGAAGAACATTATAAACTGTTAAAGGAAAAAGAAGAAATAGAATCTGAAATTAAAAAACTAAACGAAATAAAACAAATATTAATTAAAGATAATTTTAATCAAACAATCAAAAACTTCTTTCGCGCATTTCCAGCTTTTATAGTTATTATGATTCTTATTAATCTTTTTATCCTTAAGTTTTTACCAGTATCTCATCTATATTTAATAGGCTTAATAGATTTATTTATTACCATATTTTATATAATTGAAGATTATCTTCCAAGTCCTCATACCTTGAAGATTTTAACTAATTATAAATTACCTAATATAGAAGAAAAATTAAATAAATTAAAGAAAAACTTAAATAATATTAATAAAAAAATAACTCTTAAAATAACCGAAGAAAAGTCTTATCAAACCCAAATTGACAAGATTATTCAAGAAATGGAAGAAATTAAAGAAAAATTAAGTTTGATTGAAACCAAAAAAGTGGCAGTAATGCAAAATCTTATATCAACTGAACTTGAAACTAAAATAAATGATACTTATGATGCTGATGAAACAATAAGGCGCATAAGAATAAAAGAAGGAGTGTAAATATGGAAAAATCATTTGAAGATGCATTAAAAGAATTAGAAACAATTGTAAAAGAATTAGAAAGTGGCAATGTTGAGTTAGATGGGGCTATAGATAAATATACAGAAGCCATGAAATTAGCTAAATATTGCAGTGAAAAATTAAATAGTGCTACCGAAAAAGTTAATAAAATTCTAACTGAAAATAAAGAATTAATTGATTTTGAAGTAAGTGAGTAGGTGAAGTTTATGAAATTAAGTGATACATACTTTTTTACCTTAAGAGAAGATGTTAAAGACGAAGAAAGCAAAAGTGGTAAGTTATTAGTACGTGCTGGTATGATTACTAAAATAGGAAGTGGAATATATAGTTTTTTACCTTTAGGTTTAAAAGTTCTTAAAAATATTGAAAACATTGTTAGAGAAGAAATGAATAATGCGGGAGCAATTGAATTATTAATGCCTTCTTTAATACCTAAAGAATATTATGAAAAAAGTGAACGTGCTGAAAAATTTGGCAAAGATATGTTTAATTTAAAAGACCGCTATGAAAGAAATTATGTTTTAGGCCCAACCCATGAAGAATTATTTGTAGAAATAGCCAAACTTAAAGTTAAATCATATAAAGATTTACCATTTAATTTATATCAAATAGCTAATAAATATCGTGATGAAATGCGCCCTCGTTTTGGCTTAATCCGAGTTAGAGAATTTATCATGAAAGATGCTTATTCTTTTGATAAAGATGAAGAAGGCTTAGACATTAGTTATAATAAAATGATTGTGGCTTACAAAAAAATTATGGAACGTTTAGGCATTAAGTATCGCATTGTTCGTGCTGATACAGGAGTTATGGGTGGCACTTTATCCGAAGAATTTCAAGCTATATGTGATATAGGTGAGGACACTCTTGCATATTGTGATAACTGTGATTATAGCACTAATCTAGAAGTTGGATGTGCTAAACCCAATGAATACCAAAAAGAAGAAATAAAAGATATTATAAAAATTCATACTCCCGATGTTAAAACAATTGAAGATGTTTCTAAATTTCTAAATATTCCAACGTCCCATATTGTTAAAAGTCTAGTATATAATATAAATAATAAATTATATTCTGTATTAATACCAGGAAATTATGAATTAAATGAAACTAAATTATCTAAACTTTTAAATACCACGGACATTAAGTTAGCAACTGCTGAAGAAATTCAAAATATTAATTCTGAAATGGGTTTTGTTGGACCTATAGGATTATCTATTCCAATTATAATAGATGAAGATCTTATCCATATGACTAACTTTGTTGTTGGTGCTAATATCAAAGATTATCATTTAAAAAACGTTAATATTAAAGATTTTAAATACGATTATATTGGTGATTTAAAAATTATTAAAGAAGGCGATTTATGTCCTAAATGTGGCCAAAAACTTCATTTTACTAAAGGTGTAGAAGTTGCTAATCCATTTAAATTAGGTACCAAATACAGTGAAAAATTAGGTTTAGAATTTTTAGATGAAAATAATAAATTAAAGCCGGTTGTTATGGGCTGCTATGGTATTGGTATAGCGCGTTTAATGACTGCCATTGCCGAACAAAATGCCACATCTACCAGTTTAAACTGGCCCTTAAATATTGCTCCTTATAAAGTAGCTATTATTCCTGTTAATATGAAAGATGAACATCAAGTTATTGTAGCGAGCGATTTATATGAAAAATTAAAAAACGATGCTATTCTAGATGATCGAGATGTTCGTGTAGGTGTAAAATTTAATGATATGGAATTAATTGGAATTCCTATCCAAGTAATAATTGGAAAAAATATTAATGAAAATAAAATAGAAATTAAATATCAAAATACTACTAAATTAATTGATGTAGAAAATATAATAATGGAAATAGAAAATATTACCAAAAACCAATTATTGTAAACTTATAAAACTATAAATAAACCATACTATAAATGGGTGAGTAGTATGAAAAAATTTATAGTTTTTTTATGTATTTTAGGCTTTCCATTAAATGTTCTAGCTTATTCCGATAAAGTTTATTTAGGAGGGGAAACGATAGGCATAGACATTAAAAGCAATGGTATCATGATTATAGGCTTTTACAAAGTAAATGGCACTATTCCGGCCTCAGGATTAATCGAAGGGGATATTATTACTAAAGTTGGAAACACCAAAGTATCTACGATTAATGAATTAACTAAAGCAATCGAAGCTAATTTACAAGATAACAAAGTAGAACTAACTTATTTACGCAACAACAAAGAAAACACCACTACTTTAACTTTAAAAAATATCAATGGTATGTACAAAACAGGTTTATATGTTAAAGATTCTATCACTGGAATAGGCACATTAACTTTTATTGACCCCGAAACAAACACATATGGTGCTTTAGGTCATGAAATAATCGAATCCAACACTTCTAAAATTGTTGAAGTAAAAACAGGTAGTATTTTTGAAAATAGTATTAATGGTATTGAAATTAGTAAAGATGGCCATCCCGGTAGTAAAAATGCTAAATTTTATTATACTAATACTTATGGCGATATAACTAAAAATACCAAATATGGAATATATGGCACATATGATGCCAAATATAATAAAGAAGAATTAATAGAAATAGCTAAACCTGAAGAAGTAACAACCGGAGAAGCCCAAATTTATACGGTCTTAAATAATGAAAAAGTTGAAGAATTTACAATTTATATTTCTAAAATAAATGAAAATAGTGATATTAAAAATATTACTTTTGAAATAACTGATGAAAAACTATTAAAAGAAACTGGGGGTATTGTTCAGGGCATGAGTGGTTCACCTATAGTTCAAAATGGCAAATTAATTGGGGCGGTAACTCATGTAGTAACCGACAATGTTAAAACTGGCTATGGCTTATTTATAACTACTATGTTAGAAGAAAGTGAAAAATAACTTTCTTTTTTATTTGTCTAAATATTTAGGAGTATCTATTCTTCCCATTAAATAGTCTGCGCTTATTTTATATTTCTCACATATCATATAAAGAAAAGGGGTTGCCAGAATACTTCTTTTTTTCTCATAATTACAAATTACTGATTTATTAGTTTGTAAAAAAATAGCTAATTTTTCTTGTGTTAAGCCTTTTTCTTTTCTAAATTCTTTTAATCTTGCACTAGATTTATCTATATCAATTGGCGCTTTAATAACTAATTCTTTATCTGTTAAATTTAAAGCATAATCTAACGAAACACTAAAAACATTACAAAAATCAACTAATCTATCAATTGGAAAAATATTATTATTACTTTCCCATAAAGCATAAGTAGACCTGCTTATATTCATTAAATCTGCAACTTCACTTTGATTTTTCCCTTTATTTAATCTAATCTTTTTAATATTTATAGTATTATACATAACAATCACCAGTCTAATTTTCTCATTTAAAGCTTATATACAAAATATAGTGTTTGAAATGAAAAACTTTTTCTTGACTTTTAGTATATGAGATATTATAATTTTAATATAAGTTAGGAATTTCTAATATAATTGATAAGGAAGGAATCAAAGTCATGGAATTTAAGAAGATAGAGCGAAATAAAAGAACTAAAATAATAATTTGTTTTGTATTTTTAGTATTGTTATTATTTACAATAATATTAATGGTAAGTAAAGCAAAATATCAAGTAACCAAAAGTGTATCTATAGTTAATGGTAATATATCATATAGTCCATATGATTTTACGATAGTTGAAATTCGAAAAGAAAATGATGATGGAAGATATGAAATAACAACAAGTGTACCAACTACCGGTTATGAAATAGACGAAAATAAAAGTAAATGTATGATAGACGATACCCAAGAAGACGAAGAAGCAATATTAAAAACAATAGATGGTAATCATACATTTAGTAATCTAAAGAAAAGAGATAAATGTACTTTGTATTTTAAAAAAGAAAAACATACAGCAGAAGATACTTTAGTTAATTTAGGAATAGAATCAGATGGAATATTGACTGCAAATATAACAGGACCAAGTTGTAGTGGAAATAAAGGGGGAATATGTTATGATAGTGGAAGTCAAAATAATAATATGGCCGAAAATGGAGTATATAGTGTAGAGGATGATTTTGGAACTAGTTACGTGTTTAGAGGAACATTAGATGATAATAAAAATAACTGGGTAAAATTTGGACAAGAAAATGGAAAAGATATATGGTGGAGAATCATCCGAATAAATGGAAATGGCACAATAAGGTTAATATATGCGGGAACAAATACTGCAGGAGGAACAACAGCTCCAGCAACAACAGGTACAGGTACTCAAATAACAACTACATATACTAACGATAAAACTGTTCAACAATATAATGCAACTTACAATGATAATACATATGTAGGATTCATGAACAATGGTGGTAGCACAAGTAAGTATGCTGATGCACACCAAAATTCAAAAGATAGTACAATAAAAGGAGAATTAGATAAATGGTGGACAAATACAAATTTAGGAAGCCAAGGAATAGTAGAAAAAATAGATATAGACACAGGCTTTTGCAATGATAGAGAATTAGCAGATAAAAACCACGGAAGTTATCTAGGAAAAGGCAACGGAGGATATGCAAAACGACAAACTGCATATGCACCAGTCCATAGAGTATGGAATTCAGATACGAGTGAAGATAAAACACAAGAACCAACTTTGAAATGTTCAAATCCAACAAGAGATTTGTTTACAGGACAAAATTCAAAAGGAGCGACAACAAAAGATGGAACAACAATATTAGGAAATAAGAAATTAACAAATCCAGTAGGCTTAATAACAAGTGACGAAGTAATATTTGCCGGAGGATTTGCAGGTCAAAGTAATAATAAATACTGGCTATGTACAAATAAAGACTATTGGACAATGTCTCCGTATTACTTCGACAGTAACGGCTATGCTTACGTGTTCCGTGTGGATTCGTATGGCTACCTCTACACTAACAGCGTGTACGGCGCGAGGGGTGTGCGCCCAGTAATAAATCTGAAGGCTGATATAACATTTACAGGAACAGGGGCATCAAATAATCCATACAAAATATCATGATGAAGTATCTTAGCTACGGACAGTTTTGAATAAACCCAGTGTTTATAAGGGATAAAAGAATAAAAAGTACGACTAGTAAGTGCTAAAAATATAGCTATATAAATAATACTAAAATAAAGATTAAAATATAAAGATAAAAATGAGAAACTTAGCTACGGACAGTTTTGAATAAACCCAGTGTTTATAAGGGATAAAAGAATAAAAAGTACGACTAGTAAGTGCTAAAAATATAGCTATATAAATAATACTAAAATAAAGATTAAAATATAAAGATAAAAATGAGAAACTTAGCTACGGACAGTTTTGAATAAACCCAGTGTTTATAAGGGATAAAAGAATAAAAAGTACGACTAGTAAGTGC